>JBHAFS010000022.1:0-3105 GCA_041856205.1 Prevotella sp. | reverse complement strand
GTTATTGGGGCCACCATAGCCCACCGGAGTGCCGCCAGCCACAATGAACGGCGGGACATCCTTCGAGAAGGTGGTGCCCGCCTGCACCATGGCCATGTCGCCCACCCGGGTGCCGGCATTCTCTATGACCGACGACGAGAAGATGACGTGGTTGCCAATGATGCAGTCGCCCGCAATCTTGGTGCCGTAGCCAAAGACATTGTTGTTGCCGATCTTCGTGTCGTGGCTCACATGCACACCCTCCATCAGGAAGTTGTCGTTGCCGATGACGGTCTGACCGCAACCGTGCGTGGCGCGGTTGATCACCACGTTCTCACGAATGATGTTGTTGTTGCCGATGACCACCTGCGTACATTCGCCCTTGAAGGCAAAGTCTTGCGGCATGGCAGCCACCACTGTCCCCTGGTGAATCCGGTTGTCGTTGCCCATGCGGGTACCGTTGAGCACGCTGACAAAGGGATGGATGACACAGTTGTCGCCATTCACTACGTCGTCCTCGATATATACGAACGGAAATATCTTGCAGCCGTCGCCAATCTTGGCCTTCGGTGATACCACGGCTTTGTCACTGATTTCGCTTGCCATAATTTGAATTGTGAATTGTGAATTGTGAATTGTGAATTATCTCGCTCCTCCACCCAGGGCCTGATAAAGGTTCACGACGGCCTGCATCTTGTAGAAGTCGTCGGCCACCTGCGACAGTTCCACATTGAGCAACGAGCTCTGGGCGGTGATCACCTCCAGATACGTGCTGCCGGCACTGGCCATGAGGCTCCGTGTGTCTTCGACGTTCTGTTTCAATACCTCAATCTGCTTGGCCTCGATGGCACTCTTCTCTGCTGAGGTGTTGTAGAGCACCAGGGCATTGCTCACCTCGGAGCCTGCCGTCAGGATGCTGTTCTGCCAGGTGTTGAAGGCCTGTTCATACTGGTCTTTGGCAACCCGCAGTCCTGCCGTGAGCTGTCCGTTCATGAAGATGGGCTGGGTGAGCGATGCCACGGCAGAGAGCAGCCACTTGCCGGGGTTCACCAGTCCTGAGCCATTGCTGAACCCGCCTGTGGCCGAGAGGGTAAGGTTGGGATAGAACTTGCTGCGGGCCTGCTCGACATTGTAGAAGCAGGCGGCCAGCGCCATCTCGTTGGCATGAACATCGGCACGGTTGGCAAGCAGCTGGATGCCGATGCCCGTAGAGAAGGTCTCGGGCAGACGCTGGTCAGCCAGCTTGCCGCGGGCGATGGTCTGCGCGGGTTCGCCCAGCAGCAGACTCAGTGAGTTTTCGGCCTCACGAACCTGACGCTTGAGGTCGGCCTTGCGGGTGAGCACGCTGTAGTAGTTCGACTCGGCGCTCTGCACAGCCGTCGACCTCACACCACGAACGGTCTCGTGTTGCACCTTCATGATGTCCCAAGTGTTCTTGGTGAGTGTCTCCATCTCGTCGACGAGCTCCAGCTGCCGGTCGAGCATCAGCAGCGAATAGTAGAGGTTGGCCACACCAGCTACCAGCGAGGTCTGCACACTCACCTGATAGTCCTTGGTCTGGAGAAGCTGCACCTGGGCAGCGCGCTTGGCAGCCAGCAGACCGCCAAAGAGCGGCACATTCCAGCTGGCCGTCACCGGCAGTGCGTACGATTTGGTGGTAGCCTCGTTGAAACGTGTCAGCGTGCCCTGTGGCGTGAAGACAAACTGTGGCAGGAACGAGAGTTTGGCGGCCTTGAGCTGTGCCTCGGCCATATCCACGTTCAAGGCTGCGTTCAGCAGGTTGGGGTTGTTGTCGAGCGCTGCCTGGATGTGCTTTTGCAGCTGCGGGTCGGTAAAGACCTGCCGCCATGGCAGGTTACCAAAACTGGCCGTGTCGCTTACGGCAAGGGTATCGGTCAGCGAAGTCGAGTCGCGGAACAGTCCCTTGGTATTGACATCGGGACGCTCGTACTGACCGTAGAGACTCTTGCAGCCTTGCAGTGAGAGCGAGGCAAGGGCCAGGGTGATATATATTATTCGTTTCATAATTATTTCTTATATGTGGCGAGGCTCCCCCACCCCATCTGTTGGGGTGAGAGCACATCGCCTTGCGGTTATTCCTCTGTAGTTGACTCCTTGGCCAGTTGCAAGGCTGAACCAGCATACTGCTCCAGCTCGGCCTCAGCACCATGGTTGATCTCGTCCTCGAATACCAGCGGCGTGAATTTCTCCTGCAACCACTGGAAGATCACGAACAGTGCAGGCACCACAAAAATCTGGATGAAGGTACCGATGAGCATACCGCCCACGGCAGCGGCGCCCAGCGTCTGGTTACCGTTCTTGCCCACACCCGATGCGAACATCAGCGGAAGCAGACCGATAATCATGGCCAGAGAGGTCATCAAGATAGGACGCAGACGGGCAGCGGCACCCAGAATGGCAGAATACTTGATGGCCATACCCGTACGCCGGCGCTCAAGGGCGAACTGCACGATAAGAATGGCGTTCTTGGCCAACAGACCGATGAGCATAATCAGCGAGATCTGCATGTAGATGTCGTTGGCATGCCCGAAGAGGTTGGTGAAGACGAAGGCCCCTGCCAGACCGAACGGTATCGACAAGATCACCGACAGCGGCAACAGGTAACTCTCATACTGCGCACTCAGGATGAGGTACACAAACACCAGACACAGCGCGAAGATGAGCGCGGTAGAGTTGCTCGACTCGGCCTCCGAACGCGTCAGACCAGAATATTCATAGCCATATCCGTCGGGCAGATAGTCGGCAGCCACCTCCTCCACGGCCTTCAGGGCGTCACCCGACGAGTATGCCGAATTTGGCGTAATGTTCAGGTTGATGGAGGTGAAGAGGTTGAAACGACCGATGTTAGACGGACCGTACACGCGGCGCAGCTTCACAAACTCCGACACCGGGGCCATCTCGCCCGAGCCAAGTCGCACATAGATATTGCTCAGTCCATCGGGACGCATACGGCTTGCCACGTCGCCCTGAATCATCACACGGAACAGCTTACCATAGGCATTGAAGTTTGAAGCATACATACCACCATAGTACCCCTGCAGTGTCGACAACACGGCAGCAGGGCTGGTGCCTTCTTGCTTGGTCTTGGCCACGTCAACGTCTACC
>JBHAFS010000021.1:0-4642 GCA_041856205.1 Prevotella sp. | reverse complement strand
TTTGACCTCGAAGATAGTCTCGAAATCCGACAAAGCTAATTAATAGAACCCACCATATAGACACACATGCGCTATACCATCACTCCCGCGCAGCCTCATCAAGCTGCCGACATTGCCACGCTCATCATGCAGGCCATGAGCCACGACTGCTGCCGCTATTTCGCAGGGCCTCACCATTCGCTCGACGACTTCCATCGCATGATGACCACACTCGTGGCGCGAGACGACAGTCAATATAGCTATCGCAACACCCTCACGGCCATGACGGGCCGCCATCAGCTGGCCGGCATCTGCGTGGGCTACGACGGCATAGACCTGCGACAACTGCGACAGGCGTTCATCAGCGAGGCCGCCAGCGCCCTGGGACAAGACTTCAGCGCCATGGCTGACGAGACCACTCAAGGTGAGTATTACATCGACTCGCTGGCCGTCGACGAGCGTTTCCGCCACCAGGGCATAGCGCAGGCGCTGCTGCGGGCTGCCATCGAGCGACATGGCAACCACCAGCCCGTGGGCCTGCTCGTAGACCAGGGTAACCCCCTGGCCGAGCGATTGTATGCCCGCGTGGGCTTCCGCTTTGTCAACGAGACGTCGTGGGGCGGACACCCCATGCGGCATCTGCAATATCCTGTGAAGTGTGGCTGGTGCCGGGGCGACGAACTGTATGAGCAGTACCATGATGAGGAATGGGGAGTGCCCGTTCACGACGAGCAGCGACACTTCATGTTCCTGCTGATGGAGTCGATGTCGTGCGGACTGTCGTGGCTCATGATGCTTCAGCGCAGAGAGGTGTTCCGGAGCTGCTTTGCTGGGTTCGACCCGGCAAAGGTGGCATCCTTCGGTGAAGACGACATTCAGCGCATCCTCGCCACCGAACGGATGATTCGCTCGCGCCGCAAGGTGGAGGGCATGATCGCCAACGCCCAGGCCTTCCTCAGGGTGGCAGAAGAGTTTGGCTCGTTCGACAACTATATCTGGGGCTTCACCAACGGGCGCTCGATGGTCTACCCGTCCCACCAGCAGCAGTTCTGCACCCGCAACGCATTGTCTGACCGCGTGGCAGCCGACCTCAAGCAGCGCGGCTTCAAGTTTGTGGGGTCCACCATCATCTACAGCCATCTGCAGGCCATCGGGGTCATCAACGACCACGCGACTTCTTGCTTCCGGTATGCCCAACTCCTCCCCCACTGCACCATAGTAGAGAGATGATGCAACCTCGCAGTGCCAAGCATACACATAAATAGAAGGCTGACCTCACGGCCAGCCTTCCTCACTTACAACGTAAAATGTACAGGTATGAACTACATTTTACTGATGATACCTTTCTTCGTTCCTTCGATGAATGCCACGATATTCTGAATTTCGGGGCCGTCGGGCACCTGATCCTTGATTTGCAGCAGGGCATCGAACACGCTGTTCTGACCGTGGAACACCAGGCGGTAGGCGTTGGCAACGTGCTTGCGCGCCTTCTCATCCACATGATTGATTTCCATCAGGCGGTTATTGGGGCCACCATAGCCCACCGGAGTGCCGCCAGCCACAATGAACGGCGGGACATCCTTCGAGAAGGTGGTGCCCGCCTGCACCATGGCCATGTCGCCCACCCGGGTGCCGGCATTCTCGATCACCGACGACGAGAATATTGTCTGATTGCCGATGACGCAGTCGCCGGCAATCTTGGTGCCGTAGCCAAACACATTCTTATCACCTATCTTGGTGTCGTGGCTCACGTGGACACCCTCCATGAGGAAGTTGCCGTTGCCGATGACGGTCTGGCCACAACCGTGTGTAGCGCGGTTGATCACCACATTCTCGCGGATGATATTGTCGTTGCCAATCACCACCTGGGTGCAGTCGCCCTTAAAGGCGAAGTCTTGGGGAAGGGCAGCCAACACTGTTCCTTGGTGTACTTTGTTGCCATTACCCATGCGGGTTCCGTTGAGCACGCTGACAAAGGGGAAGATGACACAGTTGTCGCCAATCTCTACATCGTCTTCGATATATACAAACGGGAATATCTTGCAGCCTTCACCAATCTTGGCCTTGGGGGAAACCACGGCTTTGTCACTAATTTCGCTTGCCATAATCATTATTTTTTATCGCCATTTGTGAATCACAAATTTTGAATTGTGAATTTTGAATTGTGAATTTTATACTATTTGGCTCCTCCGCCAAGAGCCTGATAGAGGTTCACGACGGCCTGCATCTTATAGAAATCGTCGGCCACCTGCGACAGTTCCACGTTGAGCAGTGAGCTCTGGGCCGTAATCACTTCAAGATAGGTGCTGCCGGCACTGGCCATGAGGCTCCGTGTGTCTTCCACATTCCTTTTCAGCACCTCTATCTGCTTGGTCTCTATGGCACTCTTCTCTGCTGAGGTGTTGTAGAGCACCAATGCATTGCTCACCTCCGAGCCGGCAGTCAGGATGCTGTTCTGCCACGTATTGAAAGCCTGCTCATACTGGTCTTTGGCCACGCGCAAGCCTGCGGTGAGCTGACCATTCATAAAGATGGGCTGCGTAAGCGATGCAACGGCAGACAATAGCCACTTACCAGGGTTCACGAGCCCTGAGCCATTGCTGAAACCTCCCGTGGCCGAAATAGTGATATTGGGATAAAACTTGCTGCGGGCCTCTTCTACGTTGTAGAAGCAGGCGGCCAGTGCCATCTCGTTGGCATGAACGTCGGCACGGTTGGCCAGCAATTGGATGCCCACACCGGTAGAGAATGTCTCCGGCAGGCGCTGGTCGGCCAGCTTACCGCGGGCTATGGTCTGGGCGGGTTGACCCAGCAGCAGACTCAGGGAGTTCTCCGCCTCACGCACTTGGCGCTTCAGATCGGCCTTATTCGTTAGCACACTGTAATAGTTCGACTCAGCACTTTGCACGGCAGTCGACCGCACGCCACGAACCGTCTCGTGCTGCACCTTCATGATATCCCAGGTGTTCTTGGTGAGAGCCTCCATCTCTTCAACCAGTTCCAGCTGGCGGTCGAGCATCAGCAAGGAGTAGTAGAGGTTGGCTACGCCTGCCACCAATGAGGTCTGCACGCTCACCTGATAGTCTTTCATCTGTATGAGCTGTACCTGGGCGGCACGCTTTGCAGCCACCAGTCCGCCAAAGAGCGGTACGTTCCAGCTAGCCGTCACCGGCAGCGAGTACGACTTGGTGGTGGCCTCATTGAAACGTGTGAGGGTGCCCTGCGGGGTAAAGACAAACTGTGGCAGGAACGACAGCTTGGCGGCCTTGAGTTGTGCCTCGGCCATATCCACGTTCAGGGCAGCGTTGAGCAGGTTGGGATTATTGTTGAGTGCAGTCTGGATGTGCTGCTGCAACTGTGGGTCGGTGAACACCTGACGCCAGGGCAGGTTACCGAAGCTGGTCGTGTCGCCGACGGCAAGGGTGTCGGTCAGCGAAGCCGAGTCGCGAAACAGTCCCTTGGTATTCACTTCGGGACGCTCGTACTTACCATAGAGGCTCTTACAGCCCTGTAGGGAGAGCGAGGCAAGGGCCAGGGTGATATATATTATTCGTTTCATAATCGTTGTGTAATATTCAGCGTGGCCCCATCCCCCCCATGTGAGGGATAGGAAGCCCTTCGCTTGTTTGGTTATTGCGCAGTCTTCGACTTGTCGATGAGCCGCATGGCAGAATGAGCATACTGCTCCAGCTCAGCCTCAGCCTCATGGTTGACCTCGTCTTCAAATACCAGTGGTGTGAATTTCTCTTGCAGCCACTGGAAGATCACGAACAATGCGGGCACGATAAAGACCTGGATGAAGGTACCGATGAGCATACCGCCCACGGCAGCGGCACCCAGCGTCTGGTTACCGTTCTTACCCACACCCGATGCAAACATCAGCGGCAGCAGACCGATAATCATGGCCAGTGAGGTCATCAAGATAGGACGCAGACGGGCCGCGGCACCCAGAATGGCCGAATACCTGATGGCCATACCTGTACGGCGGCGCTCAAGGGCGAACTGCACTATCAGGATGGCGTTCTTAGCCAACAGACCAATCAGCATAATCAGCGAGATCTGCATGTAGATGTCGTTGGCATGCCCAAAGAGGTTGGTGAAGATGAAGGCACCTGCCAGACCGAACGGTATTGACAAGATAACCGACAAAGGCAGCAGATAACTCTCATACTGCGCACTCAGAATGAGGTACACGAACACCAGACACAGGACGAAGATGAGTGCGGTAGAGTTGCTCGACTCGGCCTCCGAACGGGTCAGACCTGAATATTCATAGCCATAACCATCGGGCAGGTAGTCGGCAGCCACTTCCTCCACAGCCTTCAGAGCGTCACCCGAAGAGTATTCGGTGCTCGGCGTGATGTTCAGGTTGATAGCGGTGAAGAGGTTGAAACGGCCAATGTTAGACGGACCGTACACACGGCGCAGCTTCACAAACTCCGACACGGGCGCCATGTCGCCTGAGTTCAGACGCACATAGATATTGCTCAACCCATCAGGACGCATACGGCTCGCCACGTCACCCTGAATCATCACACGGAACAGCTTACCATAGGCATTGAAGTTTGAAGCATACATACCACCATAGTACCCCTGCAGTGTCGACAACACGGCAGCAGGGCTGGTGCCTTCTTGCTTGGTCTTGGCCACGTCAACGTCTACC
>JBHAFS010000020.1:0-9223 GCA_041856205.1 Prevotella sp. | reverse complement strand
TAAAATTTAAATGCCTACCCAATAGTCGCAGACGGCATTCCGCAGCCTGCTATTTCTTTTATTGTGTCAAAACAAACAAGTTAAACCAGAATAGCCGTTTTATCGGCTGTTCACTATACAAACATTTTCGAATGAAAAAAAGAATGATTTTGGGAGCTATGATGCTTCTGAGTGTGTGTGCAACATTGTTTACTTCTTGTGACAAAGAAGACGATCCTGTAGCCGGAAAGATGGAAATCAACATTTCTGAGATTGGCGAGGAGAACTCCAAGACAGTTGTTGCTGGAACAGACCTGCATCTGGAAGGGACTCTCTTTGCCGAGAATCTCATCAAGACCATCAAGGTGACCCTGAAGGCAAAAAACGGTACCGACAAGGTAGAAGCCGACTATAGCACAGAACCCTATGTCAACGTGAAGAATGCCAATTTCCACAAGCATCTTGACGTACCGGAGACATTCAAGGCCGGTGAGTACGAATTGATTTTCTCAGTGGCAGATGCCAAGGGACAGACGAAGGAAGCCAGATACACGGTGACCGTGACGCAGAAAGATCCTGATGCTCCGCAGGTTGTCGTTACTGCCCCGGGAGAAGGTGCTGTGCTGAAAATTGGTGATGAAGTGACGGTGGAGGCCAAGATTGTAGTCAAGTCAGCAGTCAAGGAGATAGAACTGGAGTTCCATGGTTCCAAAGGTGAGTATCCTATTGAGGTCGACGACTATAACGGCAAGACCGGTGAGTTGACCTTCAAGAAGACTGTTGTCGTACCCGTCAAGGCTGAGGCTGGGGAGTATCATCTTCATCTGACAGTGACAGATAAGGATGGGCGCTCGACAACAAGTGAGGTAGAAGGGCTGAAACTGACCAAGTAAACTCCCCTTTCGTTTTTCATGCTGCGCCAAAGCACATCTGTACCATCGTTGCACATATCAGATTCCATGATATTCGGCTGGTATATGTGGAGTGTCTTTGTTGATGAAACAAAAAAACGAGAAGTATGCCGTCTGCATGCGATAAGTGCAAGATTGTACTTTGGCACAGTGTCATGGTTTTTTAATTAAGGTGGGTTCTATTCATTGGCTTTGTCAGATTTCGAGACGATCTTCGAGGTCAAATAGCAAGTGAGCAAAGGAGTTATGCGGGCATAACGACTGAGCGAATGTTCGTGCCAGCAAGTGTCATCGAGCTTGCTCGTCTGACCGAGCGCAGCCGAACTTCAACCACAGGCTAACTGGCAATTTGAACAGAAGGGAGTCCGAAAGATGGCAAAACGTAACCCACAATTTAATGTTTTTTCGGTGGTAATTAGTAGAACCCACCTTAAGATAAATGAATGAATATGAAAGTGATAAACAATTTGTTGGCTGTGCCATTTGTCTTGTTCGCTTTGTGCGGCTGTGGCAGTGACGATGAAGATGGCGTGAAAGATACCCAGGTGCCAGTAGTCAGTTCTGAGGGCATTGTAGCCAGTCCGCTCAACTGCGATACGTATCATCGTGGGCAAGTGATTCCATTGAGATTTGTGCTCAAAGACAACGTGGAGTTGGGAAGTTACAATGTCAATATCCACAATAACTTTGATCACCACAATCATAGCACAGAGATAGGGGATTGCACGTTGGATGCCAAGGTAGACAAGTCTACGCCCGAAGGAAAGGCTAAGTATGCTAATGGATGGGTGTTTCAGCAGAATTATACGGTGCCGGAAGGTCTGAAAACCTATCTGGCGAGTGCTGATATTGTCATCCCGGCTACCATCGAACCGGGTGACTATCATTTCATGCTGACGGTGACCGACAAGGCGGGATGGCAGACCATCAAGGCTGTGAGCATCAAGATATTAGAGTAGGTACATTTTTTTTGAAGATTTATGCAATAATTTTCTTTTATATAAGTCATCTTAATATTAATTACAAAAAAAACAGGAGTAATGAAAAAAATTTTGTTTGTTGCAGCTGTCTGCGCAATGTTCGCAGCCTGCAAGGATGGAAAGAACGCAAGTGTAGCACCAGCAACCGACTCTGTGGCAGCCGATTCGGCAGTCTATTCCGGTCTGGTGCCGTCGGCCGATGGTGCCGGCATCCGTTATCGTCTGGCTGTGGCCAACGATTCTACCAATGGCTATAGCCTGGAAGAGGCTTATATGAAGTCGGACAAAGAGGTTGACACGTTGCTGAACTACAGGGGCAAGCTGGACAGGTTTACAAACAAGGAAGGCAAGCATTATTATCAGCTCAATACTGAGACAGAGAAGCATGCCTACAATTTCCTCGTAGTCAACGATTCTACCCTGAAACTGGTCAGCAGTGAGTTGGAAGAGTCTGCCAACAAAGACTTGAACTACGACCTGAAGTTGCAGTAAGGCCATAGGCTCTATATCACAAAGAAGGCCTGTCACGCGTTGCGTGGCAGGCCTTTGGTATGTAAACAAGTTATTGAGGCTGGTACAATTAAGGTAGAAGCGGGAGGTTTTTTACATTTTCACTGTTTTTCGGATGTCATGTCGCCAAAAATCTGTAAGTTTGCAGTTACACAACCCCCTCAATCCATGAAACAGTCATCCATCACCAACTGGCAGCCCGATGCCACACAGCAACAGATTATCGACATCCTTGGAGGCACCCACCTGGTGCTGGCCCCGCCGGGATGTGGCAAGACGCAGATCCTAGCCGAACGCATCCGCAGGGCCCACGAGCAGGGTGTAAGCTATGCCGACATGCTCTGCCTCACCTTCACCAACCGCGCGGCCCGAGGGATGCGCGAGCGCATCAACAGCAATATCGATGACCGTTCGACGGCCGGCGTCTTTGTGGGCAACGTACACCGCTACTGCTCCCGCTTTCTCTTCGACAACCATATCGTTCCCGCAGAGAGTGCCATCATCGACGACGATACCGTGGTGAGCATCCTGGCCATGTACCTCAATGAGACCGAGGAGTCGGTGCTCAACAACAACCAACGTCGCCGTTACTATAGCGAAATCATGTTTTTCTCGCACCTTATGTACGAGGTGGCCCATGGCATCCCCAAGTCGTTGCGCCTGCACCCCGAATGTGTT
Organism: Prevotella sp.; assembly: GCA_041856205.1. GTDB lineage: Bacteria > Bacteroidota > Bacteroidia > Bacteroidales > Bacteroidaceae > Prevotella. The sequence goes on along the minus strand of JBHAFS010000020.1, from coordinate 6,165 downwards.
ACCAGCGCAGATGTGGCTGTGATGCGGGCCATCTGCCAGGTGCAAAACCGATCCTTCACCGCCGAGGCCATGATCGATATCTACGACCACACCGACTTTTACCTCGACCTGGTGCGATCGCAGGCCTTCGACCATTCGCTGCGTCAATGGGGAGAGCGCACGCTGACTAAAATGCGCTTCGCCCATGGCTATGCGGCCTACAAGCAACAGAACAACCTGCTCGACTTTGAAGACCTGCTGTTGCTTACCTATACCGCACTTACTGCCGGCAAGTCCTACCGCCGCTATCCCTGGATTCAGGTCGATGAGGTGCAGGATCTCAACCTCTTGCAGCTGGCCATCATCGACCGACTCTCAGGGCGCAACGAGGCCCTGTCGGTGGCACAGCATGACCAGAGAGAGGCCACAATGATGTATCTGGGCGATGAGCAGCAGGCCATCTTCTCGTTCATGGGTGCCAAGCTCAGCACACTCGAAGCCCTCAAGGAGCGCTGCAAGGGTCACATACACCACCTGGGTGTCAACCACCGCTCGCCCGGCTATCTCGTCGAGCTCTTCAACACCTATGCCATTCACGAACTGGGCTCCGACCCCGACCTGCTGCCCACACCGGGGAACGACCGTCAGGCCGAAGGACGCGAGTTGCAGCTGGTGAGCAGCGAAAGCCTTGAGGAAGAGTTCGCCGACGTGGCCCGACTGGCTGCCACCCTGAGTGAGAGCCACCCCGAGGAGACAACAGCTGTGGTGGTCAGCTCCAACCGTGATGCCGATGACGTGAGCGGCGTGCTGAGCAAGCTGGGCAAGTCGCATTTCAAGGTGTCGGGACAGGATGTCTTCGCCACCGCCGAGGTGAAGTTGCTGCTGGCCCACCTCAGCGTCTTGGCCAATGAGCACAATTTCCTGGCCTGGTCGCGCCTGATGCGCGGGCTGATGGTCTGCCAGACCAATGCCTCGGCCCGGCAGTTCGTCCACCGGCTGGAAACCTGTGCCCTCACACCCTCCGACTTCCTCGTGGGCGATGGCAAGCCCTATGTGCAGCGATTCCTCGACATCTACGACCAGCGCGACCTTGTGGTGTTTGATACCGAGACCACAGGGCTCGATGTCTATGAGGACGATATCATACAGATTGCCGCCGAGCGGATCAGACAGGGGCAGACCGTCGACCGCTTTGTGGTGCATATACAGACCGACCGCGAGATTCCGCTCATGCTCGGCGATGTACCCAACCCCATCATCGAAGAGCGACGGCACCAGCCGCTCCGCGGGCATGCCGAGGCCCTGAGGATGTTTCTCGACTTTGTGGGCAACGACATTCTTCTGGGCCATAATGCGTCTTACGACTATCGTATCATGACGCATAACCTGCGGCGTTATGTGCCCGAGGTGGACTGGGAGCAAGAGCATCCCCTGTGCCTCGACTCGCTGAAGCTCATCCGGTTGCTGCGCCCCGACCTCAAGGCCTATAAGCTGGCATACTTGCTTGGAGAGCTCGGACTCGTTGGCGAGAACTCGCACCTGGCCGACGACGATGTGCATGCCACCGTGCAGTTGGTGAACTATTGCTACACCCGTGGACAGGACGTCAGGCCCGCACAGCAAGAGCTGCTGGGGCGCAAGGGGGTGAAGACACAGGTGGAGCGGTTGGTGAGCCACTACCGCGAGCTCTATGTCGCCGGGTGCGAACGGCTGGACCTGCGCCTTCCTGCCACCCAAGAGCCTGCCGTGGTAAGTGAGATGAGGCGTATCTATGAGATACTTCGTGCCAACGGTTGGATGGGCGAACTGCCTAAGCTCGATTACATCCTGAGGTTCTTGCGCGATGATGTCATTCGGGTGGATACCGAGCCATCGCTCCGCGAGCAGCTCGACCGTCACATTATAGAGATGAACACCTTTAAGGAGGCCGATCTCTGCGGCGCCTCTACCATCGAAGACCGTATATTTGTCACCACCATCCACAAGGCCAAGGGGCTGGAGTTTGACAACGTGATTGTCTTCGACGTTGTGGACGGACGTCTGCCCAACTATTACAGCGAGGGCAATCCAGCGCAGCTATCCGAGGATGCCCGCAAGCTCTATGTGGCGATGACGCGTGCCAAGAAACGGCTTTTCATCTCTTACAGCCGCCAGAAGCAGGTGGGTCGCGACACCAAGCCCCAGCGGTTGTCGAGATTCATGGAACATGTCCGGCATCTGTTTGGCGAGTAGACAGCGCGACTTCACTTGCCTTCATGGGTCATTTCTGTCTGCCTTACTAAGCATACATGATCCTTCATAGGCATGATTTTGTGAAAGGTTAAAGATATTAATGGTGTTGTAGTATAATGTTGATAATAAGGTTATTTTTGCAAAACATCATGTTTGGCAAGCATAATTCTTGGTGAGAACTACATGTAGTCTTTTGTATCTATGATCGACTATATGCAACGCGCCGGCCCCGATGCTCATATTCGAAGCATCGGGGCCGGTGTGTTTGGGTGTAGGGACCAGACCAGGTCTGAGTCCCCATTGATAGAAGCGGGCTATTGTTCGATGCCCAGCCTTATGCCTTCTTCACGCGGGTGGCCCTGATGAAATAGGCCGTCAGGCAGATATAGGCCAGCAACGAGCAGATTTCGGAGAGGGGGTTGGCCCACCAGCTGTCGGCAATCGACAGTTCCAGTCCGCCAAACTTGAGCAGGGCGCTCACCACGCCCATCAGGGCACCGCCGGCAATGAAGCCGCTGGCAATGAGGGTGCCCTTCTCGCCGCGGGCCTTGTTGACCTCAGCATCTTTCGAACGGGTGGTGACAAACCAGTTGACGGCACCGCCCACCACCAGGGGCACGTTGAGTTCCAGCGGGATGAACATACCCAGGGCGAAGGCCAGCGCTGAGATATGCAGACGGTCGAGCACGATGGCGATCGCGGCACCGATGGCATAGAGCGTCCAGGGTGCCCCCACGCCGTTCATCAGCGGGTCGATGACGGCGGCCATGGCATTGGCCTGCGGAGCAGCCAGTGCGCCGCTGGCAAAGCCGTAGGTCTGGTTGAGCACAATCATTACCCCCACGACGGTGGCGGCGCTGACGATGGTACCCAGGAATTTCCAGGTCTCCTGCTTGGCCGGTGTGGTGCCCAGCCAGTAGCCGATCTTGAGGTCGGTGATAAAGCTGCCGGCCATCGACAAAGCCGTACACACCACGCCGCCCATGACCAAGGCCGCCACCATGCCGCCGGTGCCTTTGAGGCCCACGCCCACCATCACCGCACTGGCGAGGATGAGCGTCATGAGCGTCATGCCCGACACCGGGTTGCTGCCCACGATGGCGATGGCATTGGCGGCCACGGTGGTGAAGAGGAAGGCGATGACGGCCACCAGCAGGATGCCCACCACGGCAAAGAGCAGGTTGCCCTGCATCACGCCAAGCCAGAAGAAGACAAACGTCAGCAGGATGACGAGGATGCTGCCGATGGCGATGATCTTGAATGAGATGTCGCGCTGTGTGCGCTTCACCTCTTCCACGCCAGCTCCCTTGCCCTTCAACTCCTTGGAAGCCAGACTCACCGCGCTGCGGATGATGCCCCAGCTCTTGACGATGCCAATGACGCCGGCCATGGCGATGCCGCCGATGCCGATGCTGCGGGCGTAGGCGCGGAAGATGGCCTCGGGACTCATCTCACCCACGGTCGCGGTGATGGTGGGGTCCCAGGCGTTGAGCACCTGGTCGTGGAAGAGCAGGGCCATGCCCGGCACGATGAGCCACCACACGGCCAGCGACCCCAGACAGATAAACAAGGCATAGCGCAGGCCTACGATATAGCCCAGACCCAGCACGGCAGCACTGGTGTTGATCTTGAACACCAGCTTGGCCTTGTCGGCCAGCACCTGTCCGGCACCGATGAAACGACTGGTGAAGTTCTCGTTCCACCAGCCAAACGAAGAGACGAAGAAGTCGTACAGTCCGCCGATGATACCGGCCAGCAGCAGGGGCTTGGCCTGGTCGCCGCCCTTGGCACCCGACACCAGCACCTGCGTGGTGGCCGTGGCCTCGGGGAAAGGATATTTGCCGTGCATGTCGCTCACGAAATACTTGCGAAACGGGATGAGGAACAAGATGCCCAACACGCCACCCAGCGCCGAGGCCAGAAACATGTTGAAGAACGAGGTGGTCATCTCCGGGTATTTTGACTGGAGGATGTAAATGGCGGGCAGGGTGAAGATGGCACCGGCCACCACGGCACCCGAACAGGCGCCGATGCTCTGGATGATGACATTTTCGCCCAGCGCCTTGCTGCGCTTGGTGGCTGTCGACACGCCCACGGCGATGATGGCAATGGGGATGGCGGCCTCGAAGACCTGTCCTACCTTCAGTCCCAGATAGGCGGCGGCAGCCGAGAAGAGCATGGTCATGATGATACCCCAGGATACCGACCAGCCGTTGACCTCGGGATAGGTGTTGGCAGGACTCATCACAGGCTCGTACTGTTCGCCCGGTTTCAGTTCTCTAAACGCATTGTCGGGCAGCTGCACTGCCTCTTTTTCTTTTTCGTCCATGTGCTATAGATTTATTTTTTTGTTGTGATTCTATACTTTACCAATGGCCATAGTCACCGTGGTTTCCTCCTGATGAAAGCGAAATACAGACCGATTAATATAAACGGGATTGACAATACCTGTCCCATATTCAGGTACATATTATTCTCAAAAGGAACTTGCACCTCCTTGGTAAATTCTATAAAAAACCTTAGTGTGAATACCAGGCTCAGACAAAGACCGAAAAACAGTCCCGAACCTACTCTCTCTTTGTTCTTTAGATAAACTAAGTATATGATTAAAAAGAATATCAAGTAGAAGATGGCCTCATAGAGTTGTCCGGGATGACGGGGAAGGGAATCTACTTTCTCAAAAATAAATGCCCATGGTACATCCGTGGGTTTTCCTATGATTTCCGAATTCATTAAATTGCCCAGACGTATGAAGGCTGCTGTTATACATGCACATAGTCCCATGTTATCCAGCACAACCAACATGGGTATCTTAGTTTTGCGATGGTAAAATGCAAGACCGATGATCAGTCCTAATACGCCACCGTGTGATGCAAGTCCTTGATATCCAATATACTTCCAAGAGCCATCCTCCGAGAAACGGATGGGCAAGACAATTTCCAGAAAATGAGTAAACGAGGAAAAAAAATAACTGGCCTCATAGAAGAGACAATGTCCCAGACGTGCTCCTATGAACACACTCAGGAAAACATAGATGAACAATCGTTGTGCTTCATCTTCCTTGATGCCCTGTGCCTTGTAGAGACGAAACATGAAGGCTGCGCCTAAAAGCAGACCCACCATCCAAAATAGTCCATACCAACGGGGAGCAAAACTTCCTATTTGTATAATTGTTTCGGATGGATTCCAATATATATATGAGTATAGACTGTTCATTATTTTATTATAATTAAGATTGACTGACAGCAAAACTTGCCTTCGAGTTGAGAAGATGATGCCTTGATACCAATTGAATAGATTTGTAAAGTTACAATCTCTCTTGTATTGTCAGCACCCTTGCATTATTCGTCTTTAATATTTGCAAAGATATATCATTTTATTGGTAAATCATCGAACTTTCTAAAGAAAGAAGTTCTTGTCTTGCCATTTTTGATTCAATAGCCTATAGGGCAAGTGCCTTTGGATTGGGACATAGGCTTTCCATGTGGCCCGTCAACTTGTCTTGTCAGTGCAAGATTAACAACAAAACGGCTCAGTAGCAAAAAGGTTGGGATAATACGGAGTATCGCAACGCGATGGGCGGATGAAACGAAAACTGCAATAAGGTCATGCGACTTGTTCCTATAGCACATGGGCAGACATGGTCTCCATGTACTTCTGTGTTCTCGTCGACACTTACTTCTTTTTTCAGAAAACAATGGGCTTCATTATTTGTGGTTGCCTGTTGTCCCAATATTGCAGTTGCCAACCGTGTTCGAGTTCTAAGATCCTGCTTAATATATTATCTACGATCATAGTTAAACAGCTATTTCTTTTTAAGGTGGGTTCTATTAATTACCACCGAAATCAAATCATAAAATCATGGGTTACGTTTTGCCATCTTTCGGCCTCTCTTCGGCTCAAATTGCAAGTTCGCTCAGTCGTTATGCCCGCATAACTCCTTCGTGTACTTGC
>JBHAFS010000019.1:0-5129 GCA_041856205.1 Prevotella sp. | reverse complement strand
CGCAGCCCGCGGAGCTCGGCCTCGACCTTCTTCTTGGCCTCGGCCGACAGCTCGCTCTGCTCCACCTGGTAGATGATGGCGTTGACCTTGCTCACGCCGGTGAAGTTATACCGCCATACCGACAGGATGCCGGTGTTGTTGGCGTCCCACGTATGAAACTGTAGCTGCTGGTAGCGGCCGCCGTCATACCAGTCGGTGCCACGCGTGGGGAGGCAGGCTTCGTCGCTCGAGCACTCGGAGGTGAAGAACACATACTCGCAGGTGGGGTAGCAGATGACGCCGTTGCCCTCAGGCGTTCCCGAGCCATAGCCGCGCAGCGTGGCGTAGGCACCGCCCACGATGGTCTGCACCTCGGCCTCGGTCTTGCCGTAGTCGTTCATCGACACCTTGTCGAAAAGCTCCTCGTCGAGGTTGGTACACGATGCCAGCGCAAGGGCGGCAAGCATCGCCGAGGAGAGGATATATCTTATTTTCATGATTGTATGCTTTTAGGTTGACATTAGAAACTCACATTGACACCCACCGAGAACGTGCGCGGCCGGGGATAGGCATTGAAGAAATCGATGCCCGGCGCATCGAGCACGTTGTCGGGAACCGACACCTCGGGGTCGAGGCCCTTGTAGCCGGTGAGGCAGAAGAGGTTCTCGGCCGTGACGTAGAAGCGCAGACGGCTGAGGCCCAGGGCCTCGGGGCGGGGCAGCGTGTAGCCCAGCGTGGCACTCTGCAGGCGGAAGAAGCTGCCGTCCTCGATGAAGTAGTCGGAGAACGTCGGGTTGTCGGTGATGCCGCTCGTCATGAAGTCGTCGAGGACGTTCTGGCTCGGGAAGCGGGTGGGGTCGTACATGGCCATGCGGGTGGCGTTGAGGATTTTCTGCCCGAACATGCCATAGGCAGCCACCGAGAGGTCGAAGGCCCGGTAGGTGGCACTGAGCGACAGGCCGAGGTTATACTTCGGCTGGGCCGATCCCAGATACTCCTGCACCACGTTGCCATCGGCATCGGTCTCGAGGATATACTTGCCGTTCTCGTCGATGCCCTTGCACCTGGGACCCCAGAAAGCACCTGCGGGATAGCCCTCCTTGATCACCTGACTGTAGATGTTAGACATGCCGCGCAGGTTGTGCAGGCTTCCGGCCTGCAGTCCCACGGCCTGGTACTGGTCGTTGCTCAGCTTGGTAATCTCCTGATGGTTGTACGAGAAGCTGAGGTTGGCATCGAAGGTCCAGTCGCCGGTGCGCACGATGTTGGCCCCGAGGGTGAGCTCCACGCCCTTGTTCACTAGGTCGCCCACGTTGGCGAGCATCGTTCCCACGAGGTAGGGCGGCTGGGGCACGGGGTAGGTCCACAGCAGGTCGGAGGTCTTCTTGTGATAGAGCTCCAGCGTTCCGCGCAGGCGGTTGAACACCGAGAAGTCGATGCCGAGGTTCCATTGTGCCGTCTGCTCCCACTTCAGGTCAGGGTTGGTGTTCTGCGTCTGGGTGTAGGAGTTCTTCCAGCTGTCGGTGGCCGCATCGTAATAGGCGGCTCCCGATGCCGAGAGGATAGACAGGCTCTTGTATTCGCCGATGCCGTTCTGGTTGCCGGTGACGCCATATCCCATGCGCACCTTGAGGTTGTCGAGCCAATGCTCGGTGCCCTTCATGAAAGGCTCGTTGGAGACGCGCCAGGCCAGCGACACCGAGGGGAAGGTGCCCCACTTATGGTTCTCGCCGAAGCGCGACGAGCCGTCGCGACGCAGCGTGGCCGTGAGCATGTAGCGATCCATGAGGTTGTAGTTGGCGCGCCCGAAGAAGCTGATGAGCTTGGCGTCGCCCTTGTAGGAGTAGACATCGCCCTGCCTGAAGTCGGTACCGGCGGCGAGGTTGTTGTATCCGAAGGCGTTGGTGTCGAAACCGCTGCGCGTGGCGCCGAAGCCCTCGTAGGTATTGTCGAGATACGAGTAGCCGCCCATGAGGTTGATGCGGTGGATGCGAGCAATCTCCTTGTCGTAGGTGAGGTACAGCTCAATCTGTTTGTTGGTGTAGTCGCCGTAGGTACGCTGTCCCCATCCTTTCTCGCTCTGTCCCTCCATGCGTGCGTAGGTGGGCTTGTAGAGGCCTGCCTTGAGCGAGTTGTACTCGTAGGAGGTGTTGACGGTGGCCGTGAGGCCGTCAATGATGTCGAGCTCTGCCTTGGCGTAGCCCAGGAAACGGTGCCGCTTCTGGTCGTTGGTGCGGTCGGTGTTGAGCTCCACGGGGTTCTCGGTATTGGTGCCGTTGAGCTGTGCGAACGAGCCGTCTTCGTTGTAGACGGGGAAGGTGGGCTGCAGGTTGGTCATGCGCTCGAAGATGCGCGTGTCTACCGGATGCCAGCTGTCGAAGTTGGCATTGATGCCCTCGTCGAGGCGCAGCCTGCCCTGCCAGGCCGTCTGATAGGCCGTGAGGCTGCCTGCCAGCCGGTTCATGTTGTTGCGCTTGATGACACCCTGATTGTTCTGGTAGGTCACGCTGGCGCGATAGCCACGTCCCTTCTTGCTGCTGCCGAAGAGCACGTTGTGCGAGTGCGACACGGCGGTGCGCTCCAGCTCCTCCTGCCAGTCGGTGTAGGCACCGTAGTCGATGGCGTTGAGCAGTCCCTGCTCACGCACGTAGGAGCGCCACTGGTCGGCGCTGAGCAGGTCGAGGTTGCGGGCCACGCCGGCAAAGGCCACGTAGCCGTTATACTGCATGTAGTTCTGTTCCTGGTCAGCGGCCTGCCGGTTGGTGGTGATGATGATGACACCGTTGGCGCCGCGGCTGCCGTAGATGGCGGCTGCCGAGGCATCCTTGAGGATGTCCATCGACACGATCTCGGAGGGCTGCACGCTGTTGATGTCAACGCCGGGGATGCCGTCGACCACCACCAGCGGACCGTTGCTGGCCGAGAGCGACGTACCGCCGCGCAGGCGTATGCTGGCCCCAGCCTCTGGGGCACCTGAGCTCTGCACGATGCTCATGCCCGCCACCTTGCCCTGCAGTAGCTGCTCGGTGGAGGTGATGACACCCTGCTTCATGTCCTTGGCTTGCACCGAGGCGATGGCTCCGGTAAGGTCCGACTTGCGCATGGTGCCGTAGCCCACGCCCACGACGACAGTCTCGTCGAGGGTCTTGGCATCCTCCACCATCACAATCTTCATGCCCCGGGCAGCCTTCACCTGCTGGGAGAGGTAGCCCACGTATGAGATGTCGAGCGTGGCCCCTTGCTCACAGTCGACGGTGAAGGTGCCGTCGATGTCTGTCACGGCCCCGCCCTGGGCGCCCACGACCTTGACCGTGGCTCCGATGAGCGGTTCCTGGTTGCTGTCGACCACCGTTCCTGTGGCCTTGAAGCCCTGTGCCGACAGCTGCTGGCCCATCATGAGCAACAGCAGCGTCACCATGAATGTAGCCAAATTGTTTATCTTGATGTGTTTCATAATGATCCAATAGTCGATATGGGTTGATGTGTTTAGGTTATCTTCTCGTCGCTTACTCGTCGGGGGTGACCAGCGGGATGACGGTGTCGATGAGCGTGGCACCCTTGGCATTGGTCACCACGAGGTGGAGCTCGCTGGCACTGACGCCCGCCAGCTGGCTCACCAGGTCGATGGTGGCCTCACGCTTGTCGCGCACGCCAGTCATGGTGCCGGTGATGGTCTTGCTGCCGGCGGTGATGGTGTAGGTCAGGTCGCCGCTGGTGCGCTCATTGTATTCGCGGGTGAGGGTGAGGATGTCCCTGGTGCTCACACGGCTGGGGAATACCGAGAACACGGGGTCGGGGTAGGGCGCTGCCGACCCGGCCTTGGTGTTCTGGTCGGGCGAGGTGCCGCCCCAGTCGCCGTTGACGATGCCCACCACGAGCCAGGCGAGGTTCTCGACCTGTGTGTCGCTCTCCAGCCCGTTGTCCTGGCGTGAGCCGTCGTCGGCATACTGCCAGCTGTAATAGTCGTAGGGCGAGGTCATGCTGATGCTGTAACAGCCGTTCGACAGCGGCTGGATGGCCACCTTGTCCATACATCCGGGAATCCAGACCTTCACGCCCTGCAGGTAGGTCCAGTCGTTAAGGCCCGAGTGGAGCTTGAAGCCGCCGAAGCCTGCGCGCTGCGCAAACTCGGTCATCGATACGCCGCTCACCTGGAAGAGGTCGGGGTTGAACACGATGGTGAGCGGGTTGCCCAGGGTGAAAGCCTCGGTGAAGCCCGTCGACTTCATGCCCGAGTAGAACTTCACGGGCTTGCCCGACTGCTGGAAGTCTTGCCATTCGAGGCGCGAGTCGGGTGCGGCAAACTCGGTAGACCACAGGTTGTCTTCCTTGGTCTTGAGCTGCTGCCAGAAGCCCGGCCAGTTGGCATCCTCGAATTTCGACTTGTCTACATGGAAGTATTCGGTGGGCACCATCGTCTTGCGGTAGATGTTGTTGCCCAGATACTCCAGCTTGGCGAAGTCTGACGAGTTGTTGCCGTTGCCGGCATCGGGCTCGGTGGGCTGCCAGGCCCACAGGTAGAGGTCGATGCCCTCGGGGAATCCCACGTCGGTGACGTCGTAGTAGAAACTCACTTCCTGGTCGCCGGTGAACACGGCGGGGACGGTCCAACACTTGGGCGTGCCCACCTTGGTGCCAGCCCCGGCCACGAGCGGCCACAGCATCAGCAGCAGCGCGGCCGCGGTGCAGACCTTGGCCCAGCCTTTGGAAACATTGCTTTTCTTCATCGTTGTATCCTCCATCGTTTACTCGGTCACTGCCGACATCAGGTTATAAGTATAAGAGGTATAGGCCTGTCCGCCGGTCTTGCGCGTGAGTTTGTACTCCATCACGCCATTGGCACCTGGCACGGCCGTAACGGTGAGCGTGGCCTTGCCACTGCTTCCCGTGAGGATGATCTGCGTGGCCGAGCCGTCGCTCTTGGTGAACGGGCGGTCGAGGCTCCACGTGCCGCCGGTGGGCAGCAGGGCGGGCGCCTTGCCTTCCACGCTGAAGGTGGTGGGCTGGTGGGCACCGTCGGTGTCGAGATGGATGACAAAGGTGTCGAAGTCGAGCTTCCCGGTGAGTGCCATCGTCTTGCCGTTGGTCTCGTCGGTCTGCACCAGAGAATTGAGCACCCACTTGCCTTCGACCTTCTCGTACAGGCTGAT
>JBHAFS010000018.1:0-28453 GCA_041856205.1 Prevotella sp. | reverse complement strand
CTCTTCAAAGGAGACCTCGTTCTTCTGTGTCGCCATATCTGTAGGGTTTAAGGGTTATCTGTGGCAAAGATACAAAAAATCCCTTTTCATTCCCTTTGGCGAAAGCTGTTCATGTACGTTTCATAAGCTTAATCTTTAGATGAGAATTTTGTATTATTGCTATTTTATTATACAAATTATTTTATCACCAATTTTTCAGAAAGAACGTTCCTAGCATAAATAATTTTATCTTCCTGTGTCCTCTGCATGGTACACGTATTGTTATCCGAGTTCTCTAGTCTGTGCTGCGAACAGCCTCCTACACAAATAGGTAATATTGGACATTTCCTGCACTCGCTATTTTCTATATGCCAATAGTTATATTTTGCTTCCTCATGTACTGCATGCAAAGGGTTTATACCATAGATTTTTTCTATCGGAAGAGTCTTGTGCTTATCCCAATGAAAGCTCCTGATGCAGCCAATCATTTTCCCGGAGGAATCTCTTGCAATATAGATATGCGACTTGTCGTCATACAGGTATTCCTCTTCTTCAAGCACAGATTTGATATCTTTGTTTATATCTTCCTCTGTAAATGAAGACATGTGATGGGAATAATTTTCGTTTACCACAAACCGTGCTATCTCCAACAGACTCGTTTTGTCTGCCAAGAAGATAGCGTAATCCTTAAATGTTGCAATCTGTTTTTCCATTCTTTTTATTTCTTGATTGATACGGCAAAAATACTCCCCATGCAAACTTAACCTGTTACACTTTTGTGTAATCTGGCATTTCTCTCTTTGTTTTTTACACTTTTGTGTAATCTTTTAATGATATTCCGAAGAAAAAATGTATTTTTGTCGATAGATTAAGCAAGGAGCCTAACATATTTAGAATATGATAGATGTAAAAGATTTCTTCATCGCATCGAACACTGTGCGCAACGCACCTGACTATGACACCAATGTACTCTCTACATTGGTCCAGACGGTAGAGGCCTTTGCGCGTGTAACCTATCAGAGTGTTTACTTGATAGACTATTACAGGCAGGAATTTCTTTATGTGTCGAACAATCCTTTGTTTCTTTGTGGGCATACGGCAAAGGAAGTAAAGGAGTTAGGCTACAGCTTTTACTTGGAGCACGTGCCGGAGGAAGAGCAGAAAATGCTTGTGGAACTGAACAGCAGCGGCTTTAAGTTCTTCGATACATTTGACAACGTTGATAAATACCAATGCTCTATGTCGTATCACTTTCATCTGAAGAGTGGAACAAAGAGCAAACTGATTAACCACCAGCTTACTCCCATTCTATTGACCGATGAGGGTAAGATATGGATTGGTATGTGCGTCGTATCGCTGTCTTCGCATAAAACAGCAGGGCATGTAGAGTTCCACAAGAGTGGACTCCGCAATTATTGGGAATACTCTTTCGAGGGACACCGATGGAAGAAATGTGAAGGAGTATCGCTCAAGGAAGAGGAGCTCGAAGTGCTCAGACTGTCGGCAGCAGGACTAACGATGAATGAAATAGCAGACAGGATGTGCCGTTCATTAGACTCCATTAAATTCTACAAACGCCACGCCTTTGACAAGTTAGGCGTGGCGAATATTACAGAAGCCATCTCAAGGGCAGCCTTAAACAAACTCTTCTGAATATCTATAACTTACGGCAAAAGCGAAGAGAGATAGAATTTTGGGAAATAGTTCACTGGTTTTCCTGTTGCAAGATGATACATTGCCGTTGTGCATAATCCCGCTGCAATCCACGAGGCTATGGACAGCTGTGGAGGTGGGAGCATTTCGCTTTCTTCCCTGTATTGAGTGACGATTTTATCCAGCCATTCTTTTGGCTGATTCCAGAAAGCCCCGTGCCCGGTGACATAGTCAGCCACCTTCAGCTCAAACCCCTTAGGCTCTTCTGCCAGTTCTGATATAGAGTGCCCCAGTGGATCCACTACAGTAACAAACCCCGCCCAGCCGAAGTTGTATGGATGCAGTACGGGGATTTTTCTTTCTTTACAAATCTTATCGAAGACGAAAGGCGTTTCATCCTTGAAGTCCAATGCATTGATAGCTACATCATGCCCATTCAGCATCTCTTCGATGTTGTCAGGAGTCAAGAACTCCGTATGGTAATCTATCTGCGCATTGGGATTGATGCTTGACAGCCGCTCAGCCAGGCACTCCGCCTTGTATCTGCCAATATCTTTCTCCACGTAGTTCTGCCTGTTCAGGTTGCTTCGCTCTACCTTGTCGCCATCAACGATGGTGATATGCTCGAAGCCAAACCTCAAGGCACATTCAGCTACAATGCTGCCAATACCTGCACCTCCAAGGAATATCTGATAATCCTTGATGATGCTTTGTTCTCGCTCGCTCACGTAGAGCCTGTTTCTACTGTATCTTTCTTCCATAACTAAATAATTGTTTTTGGCAAAAGTAGAATCAATAATGCATACATGCACTACACAAAAGTGTAATAATCGCTCGCCTTGCCGATTATTTTAGATTTTTATAACACTTCTGTTCGCCTTAGTAACTATTCAGCGATTGTTGCTCACACATAGCCACAGCGCACACAGAGAATTATTCCAAAGATGCTAACAAAAGCTCATCATTCCCTGGCTCAACGAGTTGCCACTCTGTGCCCTCCGGGCCTCTGTGTGAAAAAACTCCATGTGAATAAAGTCTCCGTGTACGCTGCGCCTCTGTGTGAACTAAAATTTCAGAGAGAATCAAATCTCCGTGTACTCCGTGACTCTGTGTGAGATATATTCGCTGAATGGTTACTCGCCTTATGCCTATCATTCTCCTCTTGGGGCTATGCCCTTGAACACCTTGTCAAACAATATTCCATAACGGATAGACCGTTACTAACATCTTGGAAGTAACGGTCAAAATCATTCTTGTTGTGTATCACAACTAACGCCGCAAGGCCATCGCCTCCATGTACCCTTCTTCTCCGCCTTAAATGCGTTTCGCATGGCTAAAGCGAAGCTTTGCCCCGTGTCTGACGGCCGTTTGCTGGCCCCGAAGCATCGTTGCAGTGGTGTGGGGAGGATGCTGTCGTGCAGCCGTTCGAGTGGAGGCATCGCGTGCTTCGACTCGAAGTACAGCTTACTTCGACTTGAAGTATCGTGAGCTTCGACTCGAAGCAGACCGTGGTTCGAGCCGAATCACCCCTCGTCAGCGGTGCTGTCGTGGCACGTCAGGGCAGTGGTGGTACCAGGCAGGCTATGTTCCGGCACCGGCAGGAAGCCTATAAACGCAGGAGCGTGCGCCAGGCCCGGGGGCTGCGCACGCTCACATCGCGAGTGCCTTGCGGTGCAAGGCGGGTTGATAACAAGTTTTCTAAAACTCTATGATGAGTGTCTGGCGCGGTGCCAGCTTCACGTCTTTGGTCAGGTCGACCGTGGCTCCGGTGATGACGTCGCGGCCTGTGGCATGACTGCCGATGACCTCGGCATAGCGCTTCACGGCCATCGTGGCCTCGGCCTTCTTGCCGTTGATGACGGTGAGCACCGTGCGGCCCTGGTGCTGGCGGGCAATGACATACACGCCCTGCCAGGGTATAAACTGCACCTGTGTGCCCTGTGCGATGACGTTGTTCGTCTGGCGCCAGTGCAGCAGACGGCTCAGCCACCCGAACATGGCATTCTGCTCGGCGCTGCGTCCGGCTGCCGTGAAGGCGTTGTGCGCGTCGCCGGGGAATCCGCCGGGGAAGTCCTTGCGCACGTTGCCGTCGGTCACCGCCTTGGTGCCGTTCATCAGAATCTCGGTGCCGTAGTAGAGCTGCGGTATGCGGTCGATGGTGAGCAGCAGGGCCAGGGCCTGCTTCAGGGCATCGGTGTCTTGTCCGTCGCCCAGGAATCGGTCGGTGTCGTGGTTGTCGATGAAGGCCATCACGCTGCGCGGGTTCTCATACAGGTAGTCGTAGCAGAGCACGTTGTAGATGCGGTTCATGCCTTTCCACCAGTCGTCGGTGTCTTCGTTCTTGGCCATGTTGATGCGGTCGAAGAAGGCGAAGTCCATCACCGTCTTGAGGTAGCTGTTGGTCTTAGACAGCTTCGAGTCTTTCTGCCATGCGGCGGTGTAGGCGGGCTCGGTGACCCATGTCTCCCCCACGGTGTTGAAGTTGGGGTACTCGGTGTCGAGGGCCTTCATCCACCGGGCCATGGCCTCGCGGTCGGCGTAGGGGTAGGTGTCCATGCGTATGCCGTCGATGCCCACGGTCTCGATCCACCACTTGGAGTTCTGGATGAGGTATGTCATGACGTGCGGGTTGCGCTGGTTGAGGTCGGGCATCGACGATACGAACCATCCGTCCACGGTCTCGGCCTTGTCGATCTTCGAGGCATATGGGTCGAGCACCGGCGTGAGCTTGTAGCTGGTCTGCAGGCCGTAGTGGGGATGGTTGAACCAGTCGGCTGACGGCATGTCCTTGTTCCAGGGATGGTAGTCGCCACAGTGGTTGAAGATCATGTCCATCACCACCTTCAGTCCCTTGGCGTGGGCCTCGCCCACGAGGTTGCGGTAGTCGGCGTTGGTGCCGAAGCGCGGGTCTACGCGGTAGTAGTCGGTGGTGGCATAGCCGTGGTAGGTGCTGTATTTGCCGTTGTCAGCGGGGCGGTCGTTCTCGAGCACCGGTGTGAGCCAGAGGGCAGTGACGCCCAGCTCATTGAAATAGTCGAGGTGCTGGCGTATGCCCTCGAGGTCGCCGCCGTGGCGCAGGCTGGGAGCCTGGCGGTCGCACGTGGCATCCTGCATGGTCTTGAAGGCATCGTTCTTGGTGTTGCCGTTGGCGAAGCGGTCGGGCATGAGCATGTAGAGCACGTCGCGGTTGGTGAATCCCATGCGCTGCTCGCCGCTCATCTCACGGTCTCTGAGCGTGTAGCTCATCTTTTTCTTCTTGCCCTTGAGGGTGAAGGTGAGGGGCAGCTGCCCGGCCTTGGCACCGTCGAGGTTGAGGTAGACGAGCAGGTAGTTGGGCGATTGGAGGCGCACCAGGGAGTCGACCTTGACGCCGGGATAGTCGGTGGAGACCTCGGCATCGCGTATGCCCTGGCCGTAGACCATGAGCTGGAGCGTCGGGTCTTTCATGCCCACATACCAGTCGGTGGGGTCAATCTTATTGATTTTTACTTGCGCGTTGGCTTGGAATACTTGTGCCATGAGCGTTAATGCCAATAGAAACTTTTTCATAAAGGGTTGTTTAGATGGGGTTATATATAGCGGTTTAGTGAGATGGTGGCTTTTGTTAACCACAGAATAAACTCTTGTGAACCACTGAGATGTTCTTTGTTAATACGGATGCCATACAGTTGATTGTTTTTTTTAACACGGAAGACACAGAATTATCGGAACTCGTGCAATACCCTTTGGTACAACGGAGGGGGCGCTTCGGCCCCACGGAAGTCACGGAAAGAGCAAAGTCTCCTTACTTGTTGGTGCCCTGTTATGACCACACGGTTGATTATTTTATACTCGTATGCCATACGGCTGATTATTTTTTTAACACGGAAGACACGGAATTATCGGAACTTGTGCAGACCCTTTGATACAACGGAGGGGGCGCTTCGGCCCCACGGAAGTCACGGAAAGAGCAACTCATATTTTATTTAAGTGTGTTACTCTAACATGATGTTGCTAACTGTTAAGCACCCGCTCGGGGCGGACGATGAGATCGTTGAAGTTGTAAAGTAGGCCCAGTTTGAGCTTAGCGGCCCGCAGGTAATTGAGCAGTTGCGCTTTGTGAATATCCTCTATAGACTTCACGGCTTTCAGCTCTACGATGATTTTGTCCTCTACCATGAAGTCGCAAATGTACGGTGTGCCCAGTTCGTGGCCATGGAAGAAAATGGGGATCTTTTTCTCCCGTTGGAACTTGATTCCGCGTTCGGCCAGTGCGATGGCAAAGGCTTCTTGGTACACCTTCTCAAGGAAGCCGCAGCCTAATGTCTTATTCACATCTATTGCCGCTCCGTTGAGCTGGTAGGTCAGGTCTTCATATAGTAAACTCATAAGGTTTGATCTATATTTATGGTTACTTATTTTATGTTGCTTATTTATGCTCTTCTGTTGCTATTTCCGTGTCTTCCGTGGGGCCAAAGCGCCCCCTCCGCTGTGTCAAGTGGTGGGCTGAATTTCCGAAAATTCCGTGTCTTCCGTGTTTAAGGTGGGTTCTATTAATTACCACCGAAACAAGATAATGAAATCATGGGTTACATTTTGCCATCTTTCGGCCTCTCTTCGGCTCAAATAGCCAGTTCGCTCAGTCGTTATGCCCGCATAACTCCTTTGCTCACTTGCCATTTGACCTCGAAGATAGTCTCGAAATCTGACAAAGCTAATTAATAGAACCCACCTTAAAAAAGACCCGGTATTCATCGGAATATCCGTGGTTCAGCGGTGCAGGATGAGGGCCGTCTGGCCGTTCACCGTCACCGTGCCACCTGCCATGGTCTCCATGCCCTGCTCGTTGATCTCACCGTCGCAGCACACCACGGTGTACTGCCCCTCGGGGATGGTCAGGGTGGTGGCCTCCTTGTTGCCGTTGAGCACCACGATGATATTGCTCCAGGTGTCGATGCCTTCGAGGTTCTCGAGTGCAAAGGCCACCACACACGGCTTGGTGTCGAGGAAGCGCAGGTGACGGCGCACCTTGTCGGCGCTGCCCAGATGGAAGGCAGGATGGTTGTTGTGCAGGGCGATGAGGTTCTTGTAGTAGCTGTAGACCTGCGGATAGCGCTTGAGGTTGTCCCAGTCGAGGTGGTTCACCTCGTCGGGCGACTTATAGCTGTTGTGTACGCCTTTTTTGTCGCGCAGCATCTCCTCACCGCTGAGGATGAACGGCACGCCCTGCGAGGTGAAGACAGCGGTCTGGGCCAGCAGGTCGAGGCGGATGAGCTCGGCCTCGCTGATGCCCGGTATCGATGCGCGCAGGCGGTCGGTGAGACACATGTCGTCGTGGCAGCTCACGTAGCTGATCTGCTGCGTGGGCTCGAGTGTCCACGGTGCCTTGCTGTAGTTCACCTTGCTCATGTCGACCTGCGGATGGGCGATGCCACCCGTGATGCCATACTTGAGGCTCTCCTCCTCGCCGGGCAGTCCGGCCAGGAAGGCCCCCTTGGTATCGTCGCTGAAGGGGCCGCGCAGGGCGTCGCGCATGTCGTCGCTGAAGGCGGCGATGCTCGGCATCTGCGGCACGTTGGCCTTCACGGCTAGCTTCTCGGTGGGGTAGGCACACTGTCCGGCGCTCCAGCCCTCGCCGTAGATGAAGATCGAGGGATCGATGCGGTTCATCTCGGCGCGCAGGAGGTTCATGGTCTCGATGTCGTGTACCCCCATGAGGTCTACGCGGAATCCGTCGATGTGGTATTCGTCCACCCAGTATTTCATGCTCTCGAGCATAAACTGGCGCATGAGGGGTTGCTCAGAGGCCGTCTCGTTGCCGCAGGCCGTGCCGTCGCTGGGCTTGCCGTCGGCCTTGAAACGGTAGTAGGCATCGGGGTAGGTGCGCTGGAAGGCGCTGCCGTCGATGTCGAAGGTGTGGTTGTAGACCACGTCGAGAAACACCTTGATGCCGGCCTTGTGCAACGCCTGCACCATCTGCTTGAACTCGCGGATGCGCGCCACGGGGTTGTATGGGTCGGTGGCATACGAGCCCTCGGGCACGTTGTAGTTGAGCGGGTCGTAGCCCCAGTTGTACTGCGGCTCGTTGAGGCGTGTCTCGTCTACCGAGGCATAGTCGAACGAGGGCAGGATGTGTACGGCCGTGATGCCGAGGTCTTTGAGGTAGGCGATGGCCTTGGGCTCGGTGAGGGCCAGGAACTTACCCTTGTGGTTGAGGCCCGATGAGGCGTCGATCGAGAAGTCGCGGTGGTGCATCTCGTAGATTACCAGGTTGCCGGTGGTGACGCCCTGCGGCCGCCGGTCGTGCTGCCAGCCCTCGGGGTCGGTGGCATTGAGGTCGACGATGGCGCCGCGCCTGCCGTTCACTCCCACAGCCTTGGCAAACACACCGGGTGTCTCGCCGTGGGCGACGGCACCTCTGGTGGCCTTGCCGGCAGCCTGCTGCACCTTGGAGGCCTCTTTGGTGGTCACCTCAAAGGTATAGTATTTGCCCTTGAGGTCGCCCTTGAGGGTGAGTGCCCAGCTGTCGGTGCCGGTAAGCTTCATCTTGCGGGCCTTGGGCTTCTGCCCGGCGGTGGTGTAGTCGTGGTCGTACACCCGCACCACCACCCGCTTGGCTGCCGAGGGAGCAACGAGGCGGAAGGTGGTGGACTGCGGTGTATAACTCAGCTCATTGAAGTTGTATTGCTGTGCATTCATCGGCTGCGACAGGCTTAGTGCAACGAGAAGCGTTGCGATAAAAGGAATCTTTGTCATAGACATAGGCTTGATATGGGGGTGATTACTGGGCCATGAGCGATACGGCGAAGCCGCCGCCGCGGGCCATGGTGAGCTTGAGCACATCGCCACGCTTCACGGTCTTGCGGGTGATGGTGTAGGCTTTCGGGTTTTTCTCGTAGTCGGCATTCTTGGCGTCGGCATAGATGGTGCAGATATACTTGCGGCCTTTGTCGAGGAAGTCGAGCTTCACCACGCTCTTGTGGCCGTTCTCGTCGCACTTGCCGCCGATGAACCAGTTGTCGGTGCCCTTGGCCTTGCGGGCCACGGTCACATAGTCGCCGGGTTCGGCCTCGAGGTAGCGCGAGTCGTCCCAGTCGCAGGCCACGTCGCGGATGAACTGGAAGGCATCGTCGTACTTGGCATAGTTCTCAGGCAGGTCGGCAGCCATCTGCAGCGGACTGTACATGGTGAGGTAGAGGGCGAGCTGACCCACGAGGGTGGTGTGGATGTAGTTGGGGTTGTCGCTCCAGGTGTTGAGCTGCGTCTCGAGGATGCCCGGGGTATAGTCCATCGGGCCGCCCTGCAGGCGGGTGAAGGGCAGTACCACGGTGTGGTCGGGGCGGCTGCCGCCGAAGGCTTCGTACTCGGTGCCGCGGGCACTCTCGTTGCCCACCAGGTTGGGCCAGGTGCGGCACAGGCCTGTGGGGCGCACGGCCTCATGGCCGTTGACCATGATATGGTGCTTGGCAGCCTCCATGACGTTGTAGAGGTAGTGGTTGTTCATCGACTGCGAATAGTGGTGGTCGCCCCTGGGGATGATGTCGCCCACGTAGCCGGTCTTCACGGCATCGTAGCCATACTTGTTCATGAGGTTGAAAGCCTTCTCCATGTGGCGCTCGTAGTTTTGCACGCTTGCCGAGGTCTCGTGGTGCATCATCAGCTTCACGCCCTTGCTGTGGGCATACTCGTTGAGGGCCTTGATGTCGAAGTCGGGGTAGGGTGTCACAAAGTCGAAGACATCCTGCTTCCAGTGTCCGATCCAGTCTTCCCAGCCTACGTTCCAGCCTTCGACCAGCACCTGCTGCAGGCCGTTCTTGGCGGCGAAGTCGATATATTTCTTCACATTGGCGGTATTGGCTGCGTGGCGGCCGTTGGGCTTGACCTTCGTCCAGTCGATCTGTCCCAGTTTCACTGACGAGAACTCATCGGTGTAGCTCCATGAGCTCTTGCCCACAATCATCTCCCACCACACACCGCAGTACTTGGTGGGGTGTATCCAGCTGGTATCCTCAATCTTGCAAGGCTCGTTGAGGTTGAGGATGAGGTGCGACGACAGCATGTCGCGGGCGTCATCGCTCACCATCACCGTGCGCCAGGGGCTCTGGCAGGGTGTCTGCATGTAGCCCTTCATGCCTGTGGCATCGGGTGTGAGCCACGATTCGAAGACCATCGTCTTGTCGTCGAGGTTGAGGTGCATGGTGGCGTAGTCTACACAGGCTGCCTCGTGGATGTTGATGTAGAGTCCGTCTTGCGTTTTCATCTGCAGGGCCGTCTGCACACCGGTGGGCGAGAACACGGCCACCGAGGAGTTGTCCCAGTTGACGGCATCGTGGAAGCGGCCCCTGATTTCCGACAGTCGCGACTCCTGGGTCTCCTGCTCCTGGGTGTCGTAGTCGCCCGGCAGCCACCAGGCCGTATGGTCGCCGGCCATGGCAAACTGGGTGTGCTCGTCTTTGATGGTGAAGTAGACCAGCGAGTCTTGCTGTGGGAACTCATAGCGCAGTCCCATGCCCTCGTCGTAGACCCTGAAGCGTATGGTCATCGTGCGGCTTGTTGCGGGCTGCAGCAGGTCTACCGCCAGCTCGTTGTAGTGGTTGCGAATGGCAGCCACCTCGCCCCACACGGGTTTCCATGTCTCGTCGAAGGTCGATGTCTTGGCATTGGTCTGGCGGAAGCCGTCCATCAGGCTGGTCTCGCGCAGACCCTTGGAGGCGTGCTTGTCTTTGGCGAGCTCGAGGCCCAGGGTCGAGGGCTTCACCACGGCACGGCCTTTGTAGCTCATCTCGTAGGTGGGTACGCCACCTTCGGCAAGCGAAAATTTCACACGTACATTGCCGTTGGGCGAGGTCACTTCTTGTGCCATGGCTGATAGCGGGAGGAGCAGGGCAAGCAGCATGCCCTGAACGCTGAACCTGTTGTTTCGGATCTTGATCATTGCGCTTAAAACTTTATGTTATAGGTGGAACTTTTTATAGATTGTATGGATGGTATGGAGACCTCAGTTACGAAAGATGCCACAGAAACATGAGAAGCGTTGTCTTCGCTGTTTTTCGTGGGCATATAGACGCGCTGGCCTCTATATTTTCTTAAACCCAGAAACGCTAGTCCATCCTTTGAGCCGGATAGCCTCGCGTTCCTAGGTGTGTTGTTGATAGTAGAGTGGTGTCTTCTATATTCAAATTCCCAATTCTGTGTTCATCTTCACGACGGATGTCGCTGATGGGGCGCGGCTCCTTGGCCTTGATACCCATTGCACCGCCCCCCGTTTTCATTCTTGAATTTTGAATTTTGAATTTTGAATTATGAATTGCTCACCCTCTCCCGCTCTGATAGAGCAGTTCCTTGATGTTGTGCATGAAGGCCTTGTCGGCGGCCAGGTCCTCGATGTTGAGGTGCATGCGGTAACGCCAGTAGTGACGCGGGTTGGCAGGGATGTTGATGCGCTCGGCATCGGCATCGGCCAGACGCAGGCGCTCGTCCATGGCCAGCCAGTCCTGGATGCTCAGCACGCAGAGCATGCTGGGCGAGGTGAGCTGACGCGAGATGATGTCGCGACCGAGCCAGTCGGGCAGCGGGTGAGGAGCCGGGCCCTCACGGTAGAGCATGGAGTTGTAGTAGTCCTGCGTGCGCTCGTAGTTCTCGTCCCACCACTGGCGCAGGGTGGCCATGTCGTGCGTAGAGAATGTGCAAACCGAGCGATAAGGGTTGCGCGAGAGGTGACCGAAGCGCACATGCGGGTCTTTGGGCATCGACTGGATTTCGAGCGAGAGGATGCGCAGCTCGTTGATCACCCATGGCACGCAGTCGGGCACCATGCCCAGGTCTTCGGCACACACCAGCATGCGGGTGGCCTGCACCAGCTTGGGCAGCTTCTTCATGGCCTCGCGATACCAGAACTGGTTGTTGCGACGGTAGAAGTAGTCGTTGTAGAGGCGGTTGAAGGCAGCCTTGTCGATGTCGTACAGCGCCTCGTAGGTGAAGTCGAACTGGGCCGAGATGCGCGGGTGGAACTTGTTGGGGTCCTTGCTGTCGCGTAGGAAGAGCACGTCTGAGATCAGGGCATACAAACCGTCGCGCAGGTTGAGCTCGTCTTGGTTGGTCACGCCGGCGAAGGCTTGCTCCACCTTGCGCTGGGTGTCGTATTCGGGTTTCATCTCCCAGATGTCGTCGTGGCTGTGTACCAGATACTTGGTTTTCACCTCTTCGGCACGGGCACCGAAGACACGGTCGAGCACCCAGTCGGAGATGAACGGCTTGCAGAACTGATCCTCGAGGAAGTGGAGGCCGTAGCCTTCGATTTCCTCACGCGACATGCCGAGGGCGGGCTGGAACTGTCCGAGCAGGCCGTGTACGGCATCGACAGGGATCTCCCAGATGCGGAAGAAGCCCAGCACGTGGTCGATGCGGTAGGCATCGAAGAACTTGGCCATGTTCTGGAAGCGGCGCACCCACCACTGGCAGCCGTCCTTGAGCATCTCTTCCCAGTTGTAGGTGGGGAAGCCCCAGTTCTGTCCGTTGACCGAGAAGTCGTCGGGCGGGGCACCGGCCTGACCGTTGAGGTTGAAGTATTTGGGTTCCATCCATACGTCGCAGCTGTAGCGGTTGACGCCGATAGGGATGTCGCCCTTGAGGATGACGTGGTGCTGGCGGGCATACTCGTGAACGGCATGCAGCTGGGTGCTGAGCACATATTGCACAAAGTACCAGTATTCCACTTCCTTATAAGCCTTGTTGCGCGGGTTGGAGAGCGTCGTGCGCTCGGCCTCGTCCCACACGCGGTGGTCGGGCCACTGCGAGAAGTCGGCTGTGCCAAACTTGTCTCTCAGCGAAGAATACTGGGCGTAGGGCACGAGCCAAAGCTCAGTGTCGGCGAAGAACTGCTTGAAGTCTTCTGAGCCCATGATCTGCTTGCCTTCCTGTTCGTAGACGAGGCGGAGGTATTCGTTCTTGGCCTGGTTCACGCGCTCGTAGTCGATCTGAGACTGGGCGTTGAGCTCGCGGCGCAGAGCCTCAAACTTCTTGCGCTGCTGCTCATCCTTGAGCTCGGGCAGCTGGGTGAGGTCGGCATACTGCGGGTGCAGTGCAAAGACGCTGATGCAGCTGTAGGGGTAGGAGTCGGTCCAGGTGTGGGTGATGGTGGTGTCGTTGATGGGCAGGATCTGCAGCACGCTCTGACCTGTCTGCTCCACCAGGTCGACCATCTTCTTCAGGTCACCGAAGTCGCCCACGCCGAAGCTGGCATGCGAGCGCAGCGAGAACACCGGCACGAGGGTACCGGCCAGTTTGGTGTTGTAGAAAGGCATGAAAGCCTGGTCAAGATGATACACCACCACGTCGCCGTCTTTCATCTCGGGCAGCTGGATGGTGCGGTTGAGGCCCGTCTCCCAGGCCGGAGCGATGTCGCGGCGTGCATCCTGTGCGGCAAACTTAAATTCTATTTCACCTTCGGGGAAGGCCTCGGCATTGAGGTCGATGACCCATTCGTTGATGTTATGCTCGGTGAGTGGCAGAGCCTTGGTACTGTCCCACTGGCCCAATACATCGTCTTTGCCGATGATTACCAGTCGCTCCTGTGCGCGCAACTGCGGCGCACGGACCACCAGTCGTGCGGTCTTGCTATATGGTGAAGGGGTGAGGGGATGCAGGTCACGATGGTTGATACACTCGGTGAAGGCCGAACTGTAGAGATACGAGTCCTCGGGGATGTCGTTCCAGCGGTCGTACATGGTGTAGGAGGTGCCTTTGGCACTGTTGAGCTCCAGGCGATGCTCCACGGTTGTCCACTCGTTGCGCACCTCATTGCCATTATAGTCCAGCTGATAAAAATAGTCAACCTTCTGCACCGTGGGGGGCAGACTGAGTTCGTGGGTCCATCTCAGACCATCATGGGTAAACATGCGGTATTGCGATGTAGCCCCCTCAATTTCCAGATTGAGCACAAGTTCTTCGCCGAACTTGGTCTGATAATCCACATTGAAATGTAAGTTCATAGAATTTAGGCTTTATTTATTTTTGTCCAAAGTTACAAAAAAAAAGATGCCTTGGTTCTTGGGGTTTGCACAATTTGGGAAAATAACAATGCAAACGATTGCATCATTCTTTGCCTGGGTTGCATGTCTGGCTATGCGGCGCATAGTTTGTAGCGGCATGAATGAAAAATCCTCCGGGTCGGCCGAGTGATGGGCTGACCCAGAGGATGAAAAGGGGTTCGTGAGGCAATAGTGGCGGTAAGCCGCTTATGCCTTGACGTCCTTGATGAGGCTCACGGACATGGCACCCAGGATGAGAGCCACGCCGGCCACAATCATCATGTTGCTCTGTACGCTGCCCACCAGGCCGAGGATGATACCACCGATGGCCGCGGCTACGATCTGGGGAATGCAGATGGTGCCGTTGAACAAGCCCAGATAGGCACCCATGTGGCCATAGCCCTGCAGGGCATTGGTCACGAAGGTGAAGGGCATGGCCAGCATGGCGGCCCAGGCACAGCCGATGAGCAGGAAGGGGATGAACAGCAGGTACTGGTCGTGGATGAACGAACAGGCTGCGAAGCCGATGCCGCCGAGCACCAGACTCAGCGCATAGGCCATCTTGCGGTTGCTGAACTTGGGCAGGATGGGGGCCCAGATCACCGAGCCGATGGCCTGTACGGCAAAGAGGATGCCCACCCAGTTGCCGGCAGTCTGGTAGCCCTCGCTCGTCACGTCGGTGGTGCCCCAACAGTTGTCGGCCACGGTGCCGTTGGTGTAGGTCCACATATACATGAAGGCAAACCAGCAGAAGAACTGCACCACGCCGACCTTCCAGAAGGTGGAGGGGGCATTCTTGAGCAGTACGAACCAGTTGCCGCTGCCTTTCTCGTCTTCTTTCACATCCTCGCGCGCACCATTATACTGCTCGTACTCCTGCGGCGCCCATTCCTTGACCTTGCTGACGGTGTAGACCACGCAGAGGATGAGGATGGCGGCGCCCACATAGAAGCTGTAGATCACCGAGTCGGGCACCACACCCTTGGGCGCGGTGTTGGCAATGCCCAGGAAGGCGAAGAAGAAGGGGAACACGTAGCCCACCAGCGAACCGGCATTGCACAGAAAGCTCTGGATGGAGTAGGCCTTGGCCTTCTGTTCCTCATTTACCATGTCGCCCACCAGCATCTTGAAGGGTTGCATGGCCATGTTGATCGAGGTGTCGAGGAACATCAATGCAATGAGTCCGAAGATCATGGCTGTCGACACGGCCATGCCGAACGAGCCGGCGTTGGGCAGCAGGCACATCACCAGCACGGCCATTGCTGCGCCGAGGAAGAGGTAGGGGATGCGTCGGCCCCAACGGGTCCACGTGCGGTCGGAGCATGAGCCGACGATGGGCTGCACGATGATGCCCATGAGGGGAGGCAGTATCCAGAAATAGCTCAGGCTATGGGGATCGGCGCCTAGGGTGGCGAAGATTCTCGAGATGTTGGCACTTTGTAAGGCGTAGGCAATCTGTACGCCGAAGAACCCGAAGCTCAGGTTCCATAGTCCCCAAAAAGACAGATTGGGCTTTTTTAATTCAAAATTCATAATTCAAAATTCAAAATTAGGCTCACGCGATGGAAGCTTTATGTTGTATTAATTGTTGTTGAGATTTATCTGACCAGTAGTCGGGCTTTATCTGACCAGTTGTAGGCGTTTCTGCAACCGATGGTAGGCGTTTCTCCATTGTTGGCGTTTCTCCGAACAGTAGTTGACGGCTATTTTGGCAATTGTATATTGGTGATTGACTTCTTGTTTTTATCATTTTCAATGCTTTGAGATGTAGATTTGACGATAGACATAAGCAATTTGCACAAGGAAGTGCAATCGTTAAAGATGCTCTGGTACTCACCTTCGGAGAGGTAGCCGACGCGTCTCAACAGTTCTATCCAATACTGTGTCTCGTTGGCTTCTCGCAAGGAGATATTCATCTTCGCACGGAAATCTACACGGCTTTGTCCGCGCAAAGCCTCGCGGACATTGGCGCCTATGCTTGTCCCACTCTTTAAAATTTGACTTGCCAAATCGTGTTCATGATAGTTCTCACGCAAGAACTTGGCGAGTTTTACGCACCGGACTGCAAAATCCATGCTTTTGACAGCGACGATATTCTCATTCAAATCTTTCATTGCAGCTTAATTTTGAATTTTGAATTTTGAATTTTGAATTATCTCGTTGTCCCTCTGATGACGAGCCTTGTCCTGACGATGCGTTTCTCGATCTTGTCTTTGGGAGACTCGCCTTCTACCTTACCTATTAATATATTGGCAGCTTCCTCGCCAACACGCACGCCGCGCTGCTCCACGGTGGTGAGCATCGGGTCGCAGGCCACGGCACGCTGGCCGTTGGTAAACCCACAGATCGAGAGGTCTTGCGGCACACGGTAGCCCATGCGCTTGGCAGTATAGAGGATGCCGATGGCCGTGTCGTCGTTCACGGCGAAGAAAGCATCGGGAATCTCCTCCTGCGAAAGCAGTTCGGGCGTGATGGCCTCGGCATCGGCACGGTTGTCGCAGATGCGGAAGAAGCGCTCCTCGGGTTGCAGGCCCTGGCGCAGCAAGGCGTCGCGGTAACCGTTGTATCGGTTTTTTGAAATCTCCAGGGTCATGGGCGAACCGTAATAGGCTATGCGGCGGCAGCCTGTGTTGATGAGATGCGTCACGGCATTGAAGGCACCCTGGTAGTCGTCTACCACCACGCGGTTGCAGTCGATGCCCGTACAGATGCGGTCGTAGAACACCAGCGGCATGCCGTGGTTGAGCAGTTTCTGGAAGTGTTCATACTGCTGGGTGTCCTTGGCCTGCGAGACAATCACCCCGCAAACCTTGTGCTCGTAGAAGCGCTCACAGAGCTGTCGTTCAAGGTTGTATTGCTCGGCACTCTGTCCCACCATGATGCTGTATCCGCGTGAGGTGGCCTCTTGCTCGATGCCGCTGAGCACCGATGAGAAGTAGAAGTGTGCAAACTGCGGCACAATCACTCCGATGATCTTCAGAGGCTTGGTCTTGCTGTTGCGCAGACTCTCGGCCAGCACATTAGGGAAATAATTATGTTCGCGCGCGTACCTTTTTATTTTATCACGCTGCTCTTCGCTGATGCGAGGGCTGTCTTTGAGCGCACGCGACACCGTTGCCACCGACACACCAAGTGCCGCTGCAATATCCTTCATCGTGATAGGTGCTGATTGTTCCATGAGTCGTTCTTTAGGTTTTCATCTTTATCTCTTGCAAAAATAAGCAAAAGGCTTACAACCTCCAAATTGGGGTTTGTAAACTTGATATTTATCAATGCAAACGATTGCATTAAACATTCAGCGTTTTTGCGCTAAAAAACGTGGAGGATATTTAAAATACCCTTATTTTTGCAAAGTAATCATGTGCAATAGCACTGCTAACCATTCCTAAATCGACGATCTGCCACCATAAAAAGAAACAGAATACTCTGGAATGTGAACAGCCTAGAAACAATTATTAATATACACGTTAACTTAAAGATCAAAAAGATGAAGCAGGTAAAGATTACGATGCCTCGTAGAGCACTCACCCTAGTGTGTGGGCTCGCCCTTGCAGCTACGGCTTTTGGACAGCAGGTAGTTGTGAAAGGACATGTAGTGGATGCTACCGGAGAGCCTGTCATCGGTGCCACTGTACGCGTAAACGGACAGGACGGTGGTGCGGTGACCGACCTCGACGGTAATTTCACACTGAATGCCAATGCCGGCGAAACCGTGACCGTAGACTACATCGGTTACGAGAGCTACAAAGGCACGGTTGCTCCCAACATGAGCATTACGCTCCGCGAAGGGGCAGAGAAATCACTCAACGAAGTGGTGGTCATCGGTTACGGTGTCGTGAAGAAGTCGGACCTCACGGGTTCGGTGACTGCACTCAAGCCCGATACCAAGAACCGCGGTGTTGTGGTTAACCCTCAAGACATGATGCAGGGTAAGATTGCTGGTGTGAATGTGACCTCAGCTGGCGGTGCACCAGGCGCTGGCGCAACGATTCGTATTCGTGGCGGTGCCTCACTCAACGCTTCCAGCGACCCGTTGGTGGTTATCGACGGTATTCCTATGGATAACAATGGCGTGAAGGGACTGGCCAACCCGCTGTCTATGGTAAACCCGCAGGATATTGAGAGCTTCAATGTCTTGAAGGATGCCTCGGCAACGGCAATCTACGGATCGCGCGGTTCTAACGGTGTTATCATTATCACAACCAAGAAGGGGCGCAAGGGCCAGAAGACTGCGGTGTCTTATGCTGGTAGCGTTACGATGAGCGTTAAGCGTAAGACCATTGACGTAATGGACGGTGACCAGTACCGTGAATTTATCCAGAAAACGTTTGAGGGTAACTCGCAGCAGGCTACTGTAATGGGACTGCTGGGTGACGCTAACACCGACTGGCAGAACGAAATCTATCGTACCGCCTGGGGACAGGAGCACAACGTGACCATTTCGGGCAGTGCTAAAGACTTCCTTCCTTACCGTGTCTCTGTTGGCTACAATGGCAACCAGGGTATCCTGAAGACAAGTAAGTTTGACCGTATTACTTCGTCTGTGAGTCTCACTCCGAGCTTCCTCGATAATCACCTGAACTTCATCCTCAACCTGAAGGGAATGTGGGCCAAGACGCGTTATGCCAATACCGACGCCGTGGGTGCCGCCGTATGGATGAATCCCACCGTGCCCGTATATAGCTCTGAGGAGAAATTCGCGAACTTCGGTGGATATTGGGAGTGGCTCAATGCAGGTAAATATGGTGACACGACCTGGCCTTATGGATACAACTCGCAGGCTACCAAGAACCCCGTGGCTTTGCTCAACCTGAAGAACGACCGTGCCATCTCACGCGACTTCAATGCCAATCTGGACATTGACTATAAGGTTAATGGCTTTGAAGACCTCAGGCTTCATGGTACCGCGGGCTTTGATATTGCCCAAGGTAAGCAGACCACCGATGTAGACCCGGCTTCGCCCGAGGCTGCATATTACGGTTCTCACGGCTGGGATAAAATCTTGAAGCGCAATTATACGTTCAGCGGATACGCTCAGTATTATCATGACTTCAATGATCCTGCCCAAAACCACTTCGACATCATGCTGGGTTCTGAGTACCAGCACTTCTGGCGCAGTCAGCACAATCAATACTGGGGATATTACCAGTCTACCAATAGCGAAGCCTCAAAGGCTGGTCAGGAGTACAACCATACGCACTATGATTTCGCGACAGAGAGCAAATTGCTGTCATTCTTCGGTCGTGCCAACTGGTCGCTGATGGATAGCCGCTACATGCTCACGGCTACGGTGCGTGCCGACGGTTCTTCGCGATTCAACTGGATTAAGCCTTACGACAGCCAGCAGTGGGGTGTATTCCCATCTTTCGCTTTCGCTTGGCGTATCAAGGATGAGAATAAGTTCAAGGAAATCAATTGGCTTTCTGACCTTAAGCTCCGCTTAGGTTATGGTATCACGGGTCAGCAGGAACTCAACAGCGGCGACTATCCCTACTTTGACACCTATGCCATGAATACTGGTATAGACTCTTACTATGACCTCTATGGTGATGGTTCTACGGCTCGTCCCGTTGCCACTAACCACAACCTCACTTGGGAGAAAACCACAACCTATAACGTAGGTCTTGACTGGGGCATCTTGCACCAGCGTCTCAGTGGTAGCGTGGATTACTATGTAAGAAAGACTACCGACCTGATCAACGTTGTGAACGTGGCAGCCGGTTCTACCTTCAAGAACACGTTGATCTCAAATATCGGTGACATGAAGAACTATGGTGTGGAGGCCGCTATCCATTTCAATGCCATCCAGAGTAAGGATTGGAACTGGATGCTTGACTACAACTTCACCTACAACAAGAACTCTATCACCAAGCTCACTGGCAGTAATCAGCCCGGATACTTCGTGCCCACGGGTGGTATCTCCGCAGGTACCGGCACCAATGCCCAGGCACATGCCGTAGGTCATCCTGCCTCTTCATTCTATGTTTATCAGCAGGTGTATGACAGCAATGGCAAGCCGCTCGAAGGCGTAGTCGTTGACCGCAACGGTGATGGCACCATCAATGAAAATGACAAGTACTTCTATAAGAGCCCGGCTGCTCCTGTGACCATGGGCCTCAGCTCGCGTCTCGAATACAAGAGTTGGGACTTTGGGTTCACGCTCCGTGCAAGCCTTGGCAACTATGTATTTAATGACTTGCAGTCATCTTCAGCCAATGTAAGCGCTGCGGGGGTATATGTCAACGAGTACATAGCCAACCGTCCTATTGTGTCTCTGGCCGCAGGTTGGGACTCATACGATAACTTCGCTATCCTGTCCGACCGCTTCGTGCAGAACGCCTCGTTCTTGAAATGTGACAACATTACATTGGGTTACAGCTTCAGCAACCTCTTCGGCGCTGGCCAGTGGGGCGGTATCAGCGGTCGTGTATATGGTGCAGTGAACAATGTCTTCACCATCACGAAGTATTCTGGTATTGATCCTGAGGTCTATGGCGGTATCGACCGTAACCTCTATCCGCGTCCGTTCTCAGCAATGCTCGGTATCAATCTTAATTTCTAAACATTATTTATTATGAAGACTTTCATTAAAACGATATTTCCAGCAGTAGCTCTCACTCTGACAGTGGGACTGGCTTCCTGTGACAGTCTGCATGTAGATCCGATCGACCCGAACATGCATACAGAAGTCACACCCGAGCAGCTGCTTAATAAATGCTATGCTAACATAGCCATGGCCGGTCAGGGTGGTGCCAATGGTGACAGTGATGTGGACGGTATCGATGGCGGTACGTCAGGATATGTGCGCCAGCTGTTCAATGCCAACGAGTTGCCCACCGACGAGGCCATTTGCGGTTGGGGTGACGAGGGTATTGCCTCATTCGACTATAACGCCTATGACGCTTCTCATCCGATGCTTCGTGGCTTCTACTATCGTCTTTACTTTGGCATTACGCTCTGCAACCAGTACATAGACACCTTTGGCGATCACGACGCTAACATGACGGCTCAGGCTCGTTTCCTTCGTGCGCTCGACTACTACTACCTCATGGACCTCTATGGCAATGTAGGCTTTACAGAGCATGCCGATGGCACAAGCCCTGTTCGCTATACGCGCGCCGAGCTGTATCAGTGGTTGGAAAAAGAACTGAAAGACATCGAGGGCAGCCTCTCAGAGCCTCAGCCCAAGACCTCTTCAGATAAAGGATATGGTGCCGTAGACAAGGCCGCCGTATGGTTGCTCCTGTCTCGTATGTACCTCAACGCCGAGGTTTATACCGGTACGGCACACTGGGCAGACGCACAGACATATGCCAAGAAGGTGATGGATTCTCCCTATAAGCTCTATACCACAGCCAAGACCGACCCTGCCGGCCAGACCTGGAGTGCTTATCAGCAGCTCTTCATGGGTGACAACGGCGAGAACGGCGCATCTGTAGAGGCCCTTTTCCCCATCTTGCAGGATGGTGTTCGCACCACCTCTTGGGGTGCTTCGCTGTTCCTCATGGCCAGTACCATGGATGGTGACGTATGCGTGAAGAAGGACGGCACAAAGGGTAATGGCACCGATGCCACCTGGGGTGGCAACCGTTGTCGTCCTGACCTGATCAAGAAGTTCTTCCCCCAGAACGACGCGCCTAACGTTGACGCTTATGCCATGCCCGATGCCGCTGGTGATGACCGCGCTATCTTCGATGGCGTAGGACGTACGTTGAACAATGAAGAGGTGGGTACCTTCAAGAGTGGTTTTGCCACGGCCAAGTTCACTAACTTCAAGACAGACGGCTCGGCCGGCAAGAACAAGACCTTTGCAGACGCAGACTACTTCTTGATGCGTGCCGCTGAGGCTTACCTGATCTTCGCCGAGGCAGACGCCCGTATCAATGGCGGCAACACAACAAGCACTGGTACTGCCGCAATCAACGCGCTGCGCACTCGTGCAAAGGCCATGACACGCACCGGCGCCTACAGCCTTGATGACATCTGCGATGAGTGGAGCCGTGAGTTCTACTTCGAGGGAATGCGTCGTCCTACTCTCATTCGCTTTGGCCGTTTCGGTGGCAACAACAACTACATGTGGCAGTGGAAGGGCGGCACCAAGAACGGTTCTCGCTTCTCAGCCGATAAGAACATCTACGCCATCCCGACTACCGACATCGTGGCTAACTCCAATCTGATTCAGAATACTGGATATTAATTCATCACATTAAACACGAATCACAATGAAAAATAATATAAAGTCGGTTCTGTTGCTCCTTTGCACGGTAGGACTCTTCGGTGCTTGTTCGGATGACAACGACTCAAACCCGACCATGCAGATACCACAGAGTTTCCAGCTCAACACACCTGCCATTTCTGAAAACAACGTGGTAGACCTGGCCAACTCGCAGTATATCAACCTCACTTGCAACCAGCCCGATTTCGGTGGTTTCCCGGTTCAGACGCAGTACACTGTAGAAGTAGGAACCAAGGCAGACATGAGTGACGCCCAGACGTTGAGCTCTACTTTCTATACCACACGTATGCAGTTGGATGCCTCAGAGGTGGCCAGCACGCTCACCAGCATCGAGTTGGCCAATGGCAAAGCCGAGGCTGACTTCCCGCTCAACACCCCGGTTTATTTCCGGGCAATAGCCAAGGTGTACAACGCCGCTACCAAGCAGCCCCTTGAAGACACCAAGGTAATCTCCAACATCGTTAAGCTCAACAACGTGAAGCTGCTCTTCTCACTGCCTCCAGTAACAGTGCCCAGCAACATTTACATCAATGGCGCCTTCAGCGGATGGAATTGGGATAAGGGCGTTACCATGACCGAGGTCAATGGAACTCGTGACAACACCAACACCGTATGCAAGTTCTGGCACCTGGTATACATTGATGGAGCTGGTATCAAGTTCAACAGCGCAACCAAGTGGGACGGCAACGAGATTGGCTTCAGTAAGATTACCGTCGACCCTGCCAGCGAACTTGGTTCAGACATCGAGGCTAACGGCGATGGTAACATTTCGTCTAAGAACCCAGGTTGGTACCTGATGATTGTATCGGCTACCGTAAGTGGTCGCGACATTCTCTACACCGTGACCTTCAACAAGCCTATGGTTTACCTCATGGGTCGTGCCGCTATCGGTCTTGCCGGTATTACGGCAGACAACTGCTGGAACGAGGATGCGGTTATGGCTTCTTCTGCCTTCACTGTTCCCGCTACGGCTGACGGAGACTTTGTATCTCCCGCCCTGCCTGCATTGCCTGGCACAGATGACGACGGCTGCATCCGCATGTGGGTGAAGATACCTACCTACGACTGGTGGAAGTCTGAGTTCATCGTTGGCATAGACGCGGATAAGATATCCTATCGTGGCAATGGTGGCGACCAGGGTCGTGTGGGCAGCACCGCTGGCCAGAAGGTTTATCTCAACTTCAGCACAGATAAGGGTTCGGTCAAATAATATGTTTATCTATCAGAGCGTGGGGCGCGAAAGCCTGTACCGACAGCCCGTTCTCAGCCCCAGCTCTAAGTAGAATTTCTAAATGTTCAATCAACAATGAAAAAGTTATCATATTTAGCCCTCGCACTGACCGCACTCTTCATGGGTGCCTGCAGTGACGACTTCACTGATTGGGCACAGCCTCAGTCTAATCCGCAGGAGGATGCCATCACCATTCCGGGCTTCAAGGCTACGGCTGTAGAGGCACAGACACTCTCTGACGATGCCGACTCTGTGAAGGTGTTCACCCTCAGCACGGCCACTCTGCCCGATGGCTTCACGCTGGGCAATGCCCGTGTGGAACTCATACCGCAGGGATTGGACGGTGCTGCTCCTACCACGGTAAACACTTCTCTGGCCGGTCTTTCGTCCAAGTCTGACATACAGTCACTCATCGAGAGTGTGTATGGCAAGAACCCTGTGGCTCGCAAGTTTGACGCACAGGTATATGTCAACGCTGTGAAGAATGGAGAGGCAGTGCTTATCGATGCCGGTAAGATTGTCTATACCGTCACCACTGTCACTCCTGACATTGCACAGGCTTACTACCTCATCGGTGGTCCCAACGACTGGACCAGCTCGGCCATCAACCGCACACTGAAGTTCTCGCACAGCGAGACCAACGTGTACGATGATCCTGTCTTCACCATCACCTTCCCCGTGGCCGACACCACACAGGACACCTGGTTTGCCATCGGCGACGACAAGGCCTGCGACGGCATTGCCAACGACGACTGGTCGCAGGTGTTCGGTACCAAGAGCGGTAACGGCAACAACGGCACTGAGGGTCAGCTCGACCGTCGTGCCAACCTCTCTGACGCGGGCTCGTTCATGGTGCCTGCCGGTTCCAAGTACATCCGTGTGGAGATCAACATGATGTCGTACACCTATAAGGTTACAGCCATCAACTACGCCGAGTATATCTACGAAGTGGGCAACAACAACAGCTGGGGCAACGGTCTGGCCATGTGGGGCCCCAACTATGACGGTAAGTACTATGGTGCCTTCTACCTCGATGGCGAGTTCAAGTTCAAGCCCAACAGCAATAACTGGGAAGGCGACTGGGAGTACAATGGTGCCGGTAAGCTCGATGCCAATGGTCAGGGCAATATCCCCGCACCTGCCACAGGCTTCTACTTCGTGACGGTAGACCTTGGTAATATGTCTTACACCCTGAAGCCCTTCAGCGAGATGCACGCTGTCGGAGACGCTGTTGGCGACTGGAATGCCGGTAAGACCATGACATGGAACAGTGCCGACCATACTTGGGTGCTCAACAGTGTGACGCTTGCAGACGGAAGCCTCAAGTTCAAAGACGAGGACAGTAGTTGGGCAGGTGTCAACCTGGGTGGCTCGTTGAGCCAGCTCAAGCAGAATGGTGATAATATCGCTGTGAGCGCAGGCACCTATAAGATTGTGCTCTACATGGAGAATAACAGTGGCGCACCCTTTGCCGAGCTCATTCCCCTGAACTGAGCGAAGCACAAGGCCTGTACATACAAATGAATACGACCACATAACCTCTGTTTCATCAGAAGTTAACACCGAGGCGGTTCTCCGAAATGGGGAGCCGCCTTTTTTGGTGGGCTGGTTGGAAGGCGGTTGGTATGCAAACGTTTGCATTTAATAAAGCATAATTGATATAGGTCATGCAATCGTTTGTCACGATAAATATGCTATCTTCGCAGCAGATCAATAACTAAAGATGCAGATATGAAACGTTTCAGTAAGCTATTACTTATGCTGTTGGGAGCCATGACGCTTCCGTCTACCCAGGCCTTGTCGCAAAACAACGGCTGGCCCGCCAACTATGGCGGCGTGATGCTCCAGGGATTCTATTGGGATTCGTTCGACGACTCGCAGTGGACAGTACTTCAAAGCAAGGCTGCCGACCTGAAGGGCTACATCGACCTGGTGTGGCTGCCGCAGAGCGCCTATGCCGGCGGCACCTCTATGGGCTACGACGACCTCTACTGGTTTGACAACTACAACAGCAGCTTCGGCACCGAGGCACAGCTGCGCTCGCTCATACAGACCTACAAGGCCAATGGCATCGGCACCATTGCCGACGTGGTGATCAACCACCGCAAGACCACCACCGGATGGTTTACCTTCCCCACCGAGACCTATAAGGGTGTGACCTATCACCTGCTACCCTCTGACATCGTTGCCAACGACGACGGTGGCAAGACCAAGACACAGGCCACTACCGAAGGCGTGACCCTCAGCGCCAACAACGACTCGGGCGAGGGCTGGGACGGCATGCGCGACCTCGACCACAACAGCACCAACGTGCAGAACAACGTCAAGGCTTATCTCGACCTGCTGCAGAACGACCTCGGCTATGCCGGTTTCCGCTACGACATGGTGAAGGGCTATTCCGGCTCGTTCACGGGCATCTACAACAGCTATGCCAACCCCGTCTACTCGGTGGGCGAATATTGGGACGGCAATGCCGCCACCGTGAAGAACTGGATCGATGCCACCAAGGTGAACGGCAACATCCAGAGTGCGGCCTTCGACTTCCCCTTCCGCTATACCGTGCGCGATGCCGTCAACAACGCCAACTGGGCCAACCTGGGCAACACCAGCGTGATGGCCGACGCCAACTACCGCCGCTGGGCCGTGACCTTTGTAGAGAACCACGACACCGAGTACCGTTCGTCGTCGAGTGCTCAAGACCCCATCAAGAAAGACACGCTGGCCGCCAACGCCTTCATGCTGGCCATGCCGGGCACGCCGTGCATCTTCTACAAGCACTGGCTGAGCTATGAGAACGAACTCAAGGCTATGATCGAGGCCCGAAAGGCTGTGGGCATCAACAACCAGAGCACCTACACCAATTTCCGTTCGGCTGCAGGCTACTATGCCAACACCGTATCAGGTACCAACGGCGACCTGCTCGTGGTGGTGGGTGATGTGAACGGGGTGGCTGTGTCCTCCTCACGTTGGGTGAATGTTGTCAGCGGCTACCACTATGCTTACTATTTCAAACCCTCGCAAGAGACGGCGTGGGCGGGCAAGCCCTCGGGCAGCTACACTGGCTCATCGCTCAGCGTGCCCCTCACAGCCGTGAGTGCCTCTGCTGATGCCAAGCTGGTCTACACCACCGACGGCACCACACCCACGGCCACCAGCACCGCTGTGGCCAGTGGCTCCAGCGTCACCCTGCCCTCAGGCACCACCACCCTCAAGGTGGGGCTGCTCATCGGCTCTGCCGTGTCGGGCATCATCACGCGCACCTACACCGTCACCGAGGAGGAGACCTTCACCCCCTACACCATCAACGTCTATGTCAACACCGACCAGGTGGGATGGGCCGACTATGTAAACTTTCACACCTGGGGCAGCTACCGCACCGGCACCACATGGCCCGGCGACAAGGTGACGGCCACCACCACCGTGGATGGCAAGAAGTGGTTCTACAAGAGCTACGACATCACCTCGGCCAACGACTATGTGAACTTCGTGTTCAGCATCGGCACATCGTCGACGGCCGGCAGCAACCAGACCGTGGATGTCAACCGCGTGACGGCTGACACTTACTTTGAAATCTCGTCGACCAAGCTCAACGGCAAGTACACGGTGAACGATGTCACCGGCAACGTGACGGCAGGCATCGATGGCGTGCAAACCCCAACACCCGTTGCCGACGACGCCTGGTACACCCTCTCGGGCGTGCGCGTGAGCAAACCCACCACCAAGGGCATCTACATCCACCAAGGCAAGAAGATGGTGGTGAGGTGACATGCGTCGAATTATTTTCGCACGATCGCTCCACACTCCGCAATAATATATAAGGTGTAGAGTTATTATAGCAAACGGGCGGCACGATGTCGTGCAGCCCCATTGTTCAACAAAAAAAGAAGAAAGTTATGAAAAAGTTAGTGTTAGTAGCCGTTGCCTTCCTGGCTGTGGCAGTGAGCAGTTGCAACCAGAAAAGCAACAGTGCACCTTCTGAGAACGATTCTACCGCTGTGGTGGATTCGGCAAGTGCCAAGCTCTCGGATGAGAGTCAGGCCACGTACAAGAACCTTACCGGCGAGCTCCTGAAGGACATCCAGGCCAAGGACTTCGGCAAGGTAATCTCCAGCCTGGCCAACCTGCAGATGGTCTACAAGAACCTCGTGGCCTCGGGAAAGCTCGACGAGGCCCTGGCCTTCGGTTCTACGGTGAAGAACTTCATTGCCCAGAACGAGGATAAACTCAAGTCGTTCACTGCAGGCAACGCTACCGTAGCCACGCTCATCAACGGCATCAAGAGTCTGCCTACCGACGCAGGCACCACTGCCGAGGCTGCCAAGAGTGCTGTGGCATCGAGCGTGAGCAACTTCGCTGCCCCTGCCCTGGCCAAGGGTGCCACTGCCGTGGCCACTGCCGAGGCTGCCGCCGAGGCTGTGAAGAATGCGCCTGAGGCTGTGAAGAACGCCGTGACCAACGCCGGTGCCGATGCCATGAACGCTGCCAAGACTGCTGTGCAGGAGAAGGTGAGCGGTGAGGCTGCCAAGGCCTCAGAGAAGGCCAGCGAGGCTGTGGACAACGCACAGAAGAAGGCTAGCGAGACAACCGAGAAGGCTGCCAGTGCAGCTAAGGACGCTGCCAAGAAGCTGGGCTTCTGAGCGTAAACTATATCACGACAATCAATATCAATAGCATCCATGCCCGTCACTGGGCATGGATGTTTTGGTGTGTGTCGGGCATGACACTAGCCTAACAGGTTCAAATCCAGTCGCGGCTATTAACCGCCAAGCAAAGCGAATGACTAGTCGTTGTCAGTAATGGCAAGGATGAAGGAGGTCAATGGCGCGACTGCCGAGCCTACGTACAGAAACTTGGTACAAGGCTAAATGGGAATGGGTAAGACTGCACCCCAAGTCGAAGCCCGAATGGTAAACGTACTCCCCCAAGCAGTAAACCAAGAGGTTGTGGCGTCATCAGGTCAGTGCCTTACCCCGAGAGGCCCATCCAGCGTGGAGACACGTGCGACAAAAAGCTCATGGGTGGGAGTCAGCTGAGCCCATAGCAGGTGTGTCACCATCACCGAAGGGGTTTGCACATATAGTGCAAATCGCTGTAAGCAATGCATAGGTAGTCAGAAAGTGAGACAAGAGCAGAGTGGAGGAATCGTAATCCTTCGGGCTTGGATGTAGCGGTGATGCTCCGATGTATATTTAGGTGGGTTCTATTAATTAGCTTTGTCAGATTTCGAGACGATCTTCGAGATCAAATTGCAAGTGAGCGAAGGAGTTATGCGGGCATAACGACTGAGCGAACTTACAATTTGAGCCGAAGAGAGTCCGAAAGATGGCAAAACGTAACCCATGATTT
>JBHAFS010000017.1:0-37312 GCA_041856205.1 Prevotella sp. | reverse complement strand
TGCACACTCAGCTGGAAAGCCACATAGTCGATGTAATCGGCATCGGCGATGATGACATTCTCGCTCATCTTGATTTTGCTGGTATCCTGTAAGTTCATATTGCAAAGATAGTGCTTTATTTCCTAAGCAACAAGCAAATGCAGGCCCAAAGATGCAAAAATACGACAATCGCACAGCTCTGCCCCACCCGCCCTGCTGCTTTGGCTCGACCATCAGGCAGCCCGGCAGTCATGACCAAGGCTCGGAGGCAAACTGAAAGGGGCCGAAACGTGTGGCAACCATTGCCCCACCGCAGGCTTATTCTGGCCGAAAGAGCCTGTGGTTCGACTCGAAGCAGCAAGTGATTCGACTCGAAGCAGTGTGTGGTTCGACTCGAAGCAGCGTGTGATTCGACTCGAAGCAGCGCGGGGGTAGCCCCGAAGCAGCAAGTGATTGGGGGCGAGGCATCATGTGATCAAGGCCTGATCGCCGTGCCTCAGCAGCCTTCGGGCCTGGCCAAAGACATGAAAAGGGCCTGACCAAAGACATGAAAAGGGCCTGACGGCACATCCTTGTGGGATGAAGGTCA
Source organism: Prevotella sp. (assembly GCA_041856205.1). GTDB lineage: Bacteria > Bacteroidota > Bacteroidia > Bacteroidales > Bacteroidaceae > Prevotella. Next base: position 36,744 of record JBHAFS010000017.1, on the reverse strand, counting down.
GACCCTTTGCTTGATATGATGATTGATTTACTTGTTCTTCTTGTAATAGTCCAGTCCGGCCTGCACGTTCTTGATGAGCGCATTACTGGAGAAGGTAGCCCCGGTGACACCATCGACCTCCATCTTCGAGGCCTTGGTCACGCTCTTGCCTTCAAACTGTTCGAGCACAGCCTTTGCCATGGCAAAATACTTGGGCGACTCGCGGTTGGCCAGCGCTTCTACCTTCACCACCTTGTTTTTCTTGATGTATATCTTCACGGGCGTGGTGCCCTTGTAGCCCCTGACATTCTTGGTCAGCGTGGTGGTGTTGACCACCATCGTGCCGGCATCCTTCGACATCACGGTGTCATCGGGCATGGCACTCACAAACACCGCCAAAGCCAAGGCTGCCACCGAAGATGCTATAATGGTTCTTTTCTTCATACTTCCTGATTACTTATATAAATTTTTACTTTGTAAGAAGGACGAACAAAGTTAGTCAAAAGTTTAATGAGGAAGACTTCATGGACAGCTTTTTTAACGTTTATCATTTAACTTTTAACTTTAAAAATAGTATCTTTGCGAAAAACGAACAGGGTTATGAAAATCAAGATTCGCCACAACTCGTTGATGCGTCTCATCTTCGGCATCCTTCTTCTGGTGGTCATCCCCGGCATTGGCTTCATGGCCCTGTGGCCCCTGGTGGGCTGGCAGTGGGCGCTGGTGCTGCCTGCGGTATGGGTGACGCTGATGGTCTACGGGTTCTTTTTCGGCTGGCGGCACCTGGTGGTGCGCACCACCACCTGCGAGTCGGCACTGCTGCCCGAGGCCTTCGACGGCTACAAGGTGCTGCAGCTGTCGGACATCCACATCGGCACTTTCCTGCGCAACCGCAGCTTCATCGACAAGCTGGTGAGCGTGGTGAATGCCCAGCAAGCCGACCTCATCGTCTTCACGGGCGACCTGGTGAACGTGAGCGCTGAGGAGGTCATCCCCTTCCAGGGCAGTCTGAAGCACATCCGGGCCCGCGACGGCATCTACTCGGTGATGGGCAACCACGACTATTGCGAATACGGGGCCGACAAGAGCAACCGCAACATTGCCCGCAACCAGAACGTGCTGCGGTATCTGGAGGAGAAGATTGGCTGGCGCCTGCTGCTCAACGAACATGTCGTCATCGACCGCGGCCCGGGGCCGGGCATCGCCGTGGTGGGCGTGGAAAACATCAGCCGCCCGCCGTTTCCCGACCATGGCGACCTGCGCAAGGCCATGGACGGCCTGCCCGACGGCATGTTCAAGATTCTGCTGAGCCACGACCCCAGCCACTGGCGCCGGCAGGTGCTCCACCAGACCGACATCGCCCTGACGCTCTCGGGGCACACCCACGCCGGGCAGATGCGCTTCGGCAGGTTCTCACCGGCCAAATGGGCCTACAACGAGTGGGGCGGAAAATATGTGGAAGGAGGATCGATGCTCTACGTTTCGCTGGGCGTCGGCGGCACCGTGCCGTTCCGCTTCGGGGCCTGGCCCGAGGTCAACGTCATCAAGTTGAGGAAAAAGAAGGGATAGGGCACTTGGCCGGCTACGCCGTCTAGCGGCACAATATCTGGCACACGCGGTCCTGAAACTGCCTGCCGTTCTTGGTGTGCATCACACCCTGGTTGATGATGCTGAAGCACAGCCGGTGGCCGTTGGAGGCGGTGAGGTAGCCGCACAGGCTGCTCACGCCGGTCACCGTACCCGTCTTGGCCCGCACGTTACCGCGGGTGAAGGCCGACGTCATGCGGCGTTTCAGCGTGCCGTCCTGGCCGGCGATGGGCAGGGCGGGCAGCAGGTGGTTGTAGATATTGTCGTTTTCGTAGGCATAACGCAGCATACGAATCTCGAGTTCAGCACTCACATAATTGTACAGAGAGAGCCCCGAACCGTCGGCAAACTGGTAGCGCGAGCCCTCCAGACCCAGCTTGCCCACCAGCTGGCGTATCACGGCCCTGGCGCTTTTGGCCGTGGCCGGATGGTTGCCCGTAGAGGCTGCAATCTGGTAGAACATCGACTCGGCATAGAGGTTGTCGCTCTCTTTGAGCATACGCATCATGATCTGGTCGATGGTATGGAAGCGGCGCACAATGCAGTTGGCATCCTCGGGCTTGCGTTTCTCGCCGATGGCACCGGCCAGATAGATGCCCACCTTGCGCAGCTCGGTGTAAAACTTCTCCATAAACAGATCCTTGCGCGAGATGAGCAGGGGCGAGAGCACGGGGTTGTCGTCGTCCCAGCACCAGCCTTCGCCCAGCAGATTGGCGTCCTTCATCGACTTGTCGGAATAGATATTGCCACGGATGGTGTCGATGCCCATCTTGCGCAGTGCCTCGACGAAGGCCCGCATGTCGTCGTTGTTGAATCGTGGGTCGAAGCCGCCCACACAGTAGACATCGCCCTTAAGGGTGCAGCTGTCTACCTGGCCGGTGTAGCAGAGCTCGGTCTTGAACTGGTAGCTGCCGCCCAGACGGTCGAGGGCGGTGATGGCGGTGATGACTTTCATGGTCGATGCCGGGCGCATGAGTTGGCGCTCGTTGTGGCGGAAGATGGCCGAATCGGCATCGAGGTCCCATATCATCATGCCCACCTGCGAGGTCTGAAACATGTCGTTGCGCAGCAGGGCGTTGATCTCGGCACGCACATTCTCGGGCCAGGGCAGCGTGTCGTTGGTCATCACCAGCGAGTCGGCCCACACCGAGTCGTTGTCGGTGGTGTCGTTGTCTATTACATATTCATCTTCATCGGTCTGGGCCTGCATGGGCAGGGCCACGGCCAGCATGAAGAGCCAAAGCCATATCTTGTTCATCTTACTTGTCTGTTATGACCAATCATCTGCGCCGACTGCTTGTGCTGCGCATCGCTGGTAACATATCATCATCAGCCCCTGCTTTTGCGGAGCTGCTCCACAAAGGCCTGTTCCTGCTCGGGCTCCACGGCCACCAGCTTGTCGTCGCCATACTCGATGAGCAGGTAATGCACCATGCCGAAGGTGGTGGTCATGGGCCGGCACGACTTGATATCACTCAGCACAATCTCACGGGGCTTGGCAAAGCGGCCGCGGCGGATGATGAGCTTGCCGTCGCCCAGCACATATTCGGAGTGGAGCACGCGTTCCATGATCAGCACGGCCATGACGGTCAACAGCAGTCCGAGGATGAACGACTTGACCCAAAAGAAATAGAAGGCCAGCACCACAAAGGTGATGATGCCTCCCTTGGCGCCCAAGGTAAACCGGTGATGAAACGTTCGAACGATGCCTGCCACAATAACCAGATGTTTGGTAAATGCTATTTCAGGTTGCAAAATTACAAAGATTATTGCAATTTGATGACTTTCAAATAGATAATATTTCGTAATTTTGCACTCGGTAACATGCGTGGGGCCACAGGCCCCGGGCGTCATTCACAAACCTATCATGACTTACAAATACGACTTCCTGATCATCGGCGCCGGCATCGCGGGCATGAGCTATGCCCTGAAGGTGGCCAAGGCAAAGAAAGGAAAAGTGTGCATCATCTGCAAGACTACCCTCGACGAGGCCAACACCAAGTTTGCGCAGGGTGGCGTGGCATCGGTGACCAACCTCGAACTCGACAACTTCGACAAACACATCAACGACACCATCATTGCCGGCGACTATATCAGCGACCCGGCAGCCGTAAGCCAGGTGGTGAAGATGGCACCGGGGCAGATCAAGGAGCTCGTGGAATGGGGCACGCAGTTCGACCGCAAGGACGACGGCAACTTCGACCTGCACCGTGAGGGCGGCCACTCGGAGTTTCGCATCTTGCACCATGCCGACGACACGGGAGCGGAGATTCAGCGGGCGCTGATGGCGGCCGTGCGGGCCAATCCCGACATCGACGTCAAGGAGAACCACTTCGCCGTGGAGATCATCACGCAGCACCACCTCGGCGCGCGCGTCACCCGGCGTACACCTTATATATATTGTTATGGGGCCTACATCCTGAATCCCGAACAGCACGTAGACACCTACCTGAGCAAGGTCACGGTGATGTGTACGGGCGGATGCGGCGCCGTGTACAACACCACCACCAACCCCATCATCGCCACGGGCGACGGCGAGGCCATGGTCTACCGCGCCAAGGGAACGGTGAAGGACATGGAGTTTGTGCAGTTTCACCCCACCTCGCTCTACCATCCCGGCGAGACCCACCCCGCCTACCTCATCACCGAGGTCATGCGGGGCTACGGCGCCATCCTGCGTCTGCCCGGCGGCGAGGCGTTCATGAAGCGATATGACGAGCGTGGCTCACTGGCTCCGCGCGACATCGTGGCACGCGCCATCGACAAGGAGATGAAGCTGGGCGGCCTCGACCATGTGTTCCTCGACCTCACCCACAAAGATGCCGAGGAGACCAAGGAGCATTTCCCCAACATCTACCGCAAGTGCCTGTCGATCGGCATCGACATCACCAAGGACATGATTCCCGTGCGCCCGGCGGCCCACTATATGTGCGGCGGCATCAAGGTAGACCTCAACGGCTGCTCGAGCATCGAGCGGCTATATGCCTTGGGCGAGTGCTCGTGTACCGGATTGCACGGCGGCAACCGCCTGGCCAGCAACTCGCTCATCGAGGCCATTGTCTATGCGGAGACGGCGGCACGCCATTCGGTAGACCATATCGATGACTACGACTTCAACGAGAAGGTGCCCGAGTGGAACGACGAGGGCACGCTCACCAACGAGGAGCACGTGCTCATCACCCAGGCCAACAAGGAGGTGGGCGAGATCATGTCCAACTATGTGGGCATCGTGCGCAGCGACCTGCGCCTCAAACGTGCCTGGGACCGACTCGACCTGCTCTACGAGGAGACCGAGAGCCTCTTCAAGCGCGTGAAGGTCTCGCGCGACCTCTGCGAGCTCCGCAACATGATCAACACCGGATACCTCATCACCCGCATGGCCATCGAGCGCAAGGAGAGCCGCGGACTGCACTATACCATCGACTATCCGGTACACGCCTACGACAAGTAAACACCTGCTCCCCGCTCTGATGCCGACAGCCCGGCACACCGTATCGTCGGTGTGCCGGTCTGCTGGTTTATGCGCACAGATCACATGCAGGAGCTTCCATACGCCGCCAGGTAGTGTACCACGGGTGGGACGCTGCTACCTTGTGAGGCTGAACTTGATGCTCAGGCCGAAGTCCTGCGTGGTCGTGGGATAGCTGCTGCTGCTCAGCAGCGGGGTGTTGGTCTGCCGGTCGAGATAGAAGCTCATGGTGAGCAGGCGCGAGAGGGTATAGTCGGCCATGAACGAGAGCTTGAACGCCGTGTTGCCGCTGCTGGCTGCCGAGGTCATCGACGCGATGTCGCGGGTGATGCTGGCCTGCTTGCGCAGCGACAGGTTGAGGCGCAGGTTCAGGTCGCGGTTCACCCCGCCGCGACTGCTGGACTGATTTTTGGTGTTCTGGTTCTGCGCGTTACTCTGGCTGTTGCCCCCCTTGTTGTTACTCTTCACCTGCCTGCGGTTTCCGCCGCCGAAGAGCTCAAAGTTGTTGATCTTGTAGCCCAGGCCCACTACCCAGTCCTTGCTCACTGCCTCGTTGACCTGCACGCTGGTCATCGACAGCGACAGCACGCGTGTCTGCCTGTACTCCAACTTCGCCGTGAGGTTGTTCTGCAAGGTCACGTCAACGCCGAGCAGCGGCGAGAAAGCCTCGTTGATGCTCACCGTAGAAACGTTGTACATCGAGTTGGGAATGGGGTTGCCGGTGGTGGCGTCGTTGATGAAGCCCATGCCGGGCCCCATGAGCTCCATGAACGTGGAATAGCTCTGATAGGTGCCGATGGCAAAGATGCTCTTGTAGCTATGGTTGAGATTCACGCTCTTGAACACGTCGCGGAACCACGGCAACCGTCCCAGCCCACTGTAGCGCACCGTCCAGTTGGGCAGCAGACGCGACAGCGCGGGGAAGATGTCAAGGCTGCTGCCACCCATACTGGTATAGCTCGCCAGGAACGCCGGTATCATCACGTCGCCGCTGTATAGGTTCACCCCGCCGTTGGCCGCATCGAACGGCGTGCCGGCCAGCATCGTGCCGGCAGGATACACCGTGCCCGTGTAGCGGCTCTCGACCCGTTGGCGGAAGCCCTCCAGCGACCGGCAGAACTTCTCGAAGGTAGCGCTGCGGAAGCCGTTGGTGGCATTGCCCATGCCCTCGAAGGCTGTGCCCAGCGAGATGGTGGTCATGGTGAACGTGCCGGTCTGGGTGGTGGGGTTGCCCACATACATATACTGGATGCTCTTGGCCGTCGTCTGGGTACGGCTGGCATTGAGGTCAATCTTCAGGTTCTTTACCGGTTCAAGGGTGAAGCGCAGCTGCAAGTCCTCCGTGAGGTTGGTCGTCGCCGGCGTGGCCACACTGTCGTTCATGAGCAGCCATCCGTTGTTGCGGGCCTTCTCGATATATCCGTCGCCCACGAGACCGAAGGCGAAGTCGAGTCCCGGCGACAGGGCGCCCGTGCCCCGCGTCTGTCCGAAGGCATCGCCCACGGTGGGCATGAATCCTGGCAAGGCCATGGTGTACTGGTTGCGGTACGACACACTGGCGCTGCGCACCATCATGGCGACACGTGCGATGGCCTGTGTGGTCTTGTACCAGCCCTTCTCTTCGAGTGCCGGCTTGGCCGTCACGGTAAGCTTGAGCTGCAGGGCCGAATCGACCTTGTTCCTGATACGTATCTTGTTGGCGTCGATCTTGCGATACTTCAGCTTGAACACCTTGCCGTCCTGGGTCTTGGCCGACACGATGAGCCGCTTGCTGTTCTTGCCGTGGCTCACGTCGATGGTGGTGTCGGGCTTGAGGGTAATCTCCTTCTCAAACGAGCGTTTGTTCATCGGCAGCATGCGTTTCTTATCGTCGGCCTGCTTTCTTGATGCCTGCAACAGACGCACTGCCTCCTCCGGGTCCTTGCCATCGGCGATGGCCTGCTGCCGCACCTTGTTCTCCTCCTCGCGCAGTTTGGCCTTGTCGGCCTTGGCCTTTTCACGTTCCTGCTTCTTGCGGTTGATCTCCGACTGACTGGTTTCCTTATCGAAACGCTCATTGGCCTTCTTCAGGAAGGGGATATGGTTGTAGAACCTCACCAGGTCGAAGTTGCCGTTGAGGTTCAGCTGCCGGTTGTTCTGGATGGTGTTGCCGAGCGAGGTGCCGTCCTCCAGGTTCGTGCCACGCACCCAGTTGTAGGTGGCATTGTAGGTGGCATCGGCCCGCAGCCAATCGAAGATGGGAATGAGGTTGAGCGGCAGCTGATACGACAGTGTGAAGGTTTGCTGATAGTCGAGCGGCGTGCCGAAATGCTTGATGCTCGTCCACACCGAGTCTTTCCAGGCGTCGTAGCTGGTGGGATAGAGGTCTTTGTTGACAGGAGTGTAGGGTTCTTCGATCTCGGCATGGGTGGCACTCTGGAAGTTCATGTGTATGTTCTTGGTCAGATCCCACCGCAGCTGGAAGTCGCGGTTCCAGAGAAACTGCTCCGAGAAGGTCAGCGGCAGCGATGCGTTCTCCGTCGCCTCCATGTCGCGCTCCTGCAATTCGTAGTACGACCGGGTGAGCTCGCTGTTGAACCCGATATTCTGCGGCAGCCAGTTGAGCCCGAAGCGTTTGGCGATATCGAGCCATTTGCTCTTGCTCTTCAACTTCTTGAAAGGCTCCCAGGCCTTGTACACCGGTGTCCAGCTATAGTTCATGCCTCCTCGCCAGTTGTCTTCGTTCTCATAGACGGTGGTCTCTCCCTGCCTGTGACTGTGGCTGTGGCTGTAGGAAAACGAAAAGTTGGCGGGGTCGTAGGGCATGGGGTGACGCTTAGTCTGTATGCCCACGCGGACGTTGGACAGCGAGAAGTTGGTGTTGATGACCTTCGTCACCGCGATGTTCTCTATTGAGTCGCGTACCGCCTTGGTAGGGCTGCTCTCCAGGGCATCGCTCAACTCCATGTCGGTGTCGAGTGGATTATATTTCGGTCGGCTCACCTGCTTGGTGACGCTGTAGTACAACGGGGCCGATACCTTGGCCTTGTCGGGGAAGAACTTGCCCAGTTCGAGGCTTGTGGTGAACGCCACATTGCTCTGGTCGTCCTGCGAACGCGAGCTCACGCCCTCCTCCAGGCCGCCGAATCCCTGGGTGACATACTTGCCCTGCATGTTCATCGAGCCAAAGTCGGACATCTGCACGTTGAGGTTGCCGTTGGCCGCCCATCCACCCGAGTTGTTGTATTCCTTCAGTCGCAGCTCGTTGACCCACACCTCGCCGCTCTTGTTCTCTGCCGCGAGGTTACGCACGCCGATGATCACCGTCTTGACCTCGCCCAGCGTGGGATTGCCCATCACCGTGACCTTGTTCTTGGGATGGTCGGCGTCGTAGGCCACGTAGGGTTTGTTGAACGATGCCGCGCCCTGCGCCTTCTGTATATTACGCTCCTTCTTCACGGCGGTCAGGAGCGACAGCGGAATGTCGAGCATATTCTCAGCGGGCCACACCACCTCACTATGCTGGCGCGACATGCGGTCGTAGTGCCCGGCCGGCGTGAGCTTCAATGGTATCTCGTATTCATAGTAGTTGCTCTTGTAGTCGGAACCCAAACGCACGAACAGGGCCAACTGGTTGTCCTGCAGGTTGGTGGTGTTCTGCTCATGGGCATTGGCATGAACGAACATCTGCAGGCGCTTGTACTGCCTGAGGTCGAGCGTGGTATTCTTATACACACTCTTCGACTCGCCGTTCGAGAGGTTGTTCACGTTGATAGCGAGCGACTGCTCATTGGCCTCCACGAGCTGGGGCTGGCTGGGATCTTGCGGGCGGTCGATGCCCGGGGGCAGCACATAGTTCACCGGTGTCTTGTCGTTGTTTTCCTCAATGCTCACCGAGGCCGTAGTCATGGTGCCAGTCTGGGCAGCCGAGTTGTCGAGATTCTGCTCATACACACGCCACATGCCACGCACGAGGTCGAGACTCGCGAAGCGCATCACCACCGGATGCTGGAATCCCGTAAGAAACATACGCATGAAGCGCACACTGGTAAAGTCGGAGATATTGCCTACACGGTTTTCAAACTCGGTGAGCGGGATGCGGAACTGGTACCATGTGACCTTGACATCGTTCTTGCCATTGCGGAGCGGGGGCAATGTTTCGCGCTTATCGACGATGAAGTTCTTGCCTACTTCAAGGTCCTCCGGTCGCACCGACACGTGATACTGGTAGTATTTTTCATACTCATTAAGCGTATAGTCCTGGTTGATGTCCTCCACGTCGGGTGTGGTCTTGTACGAGGTGTCATAGTTCTCCGTCCGGTTGTCGGTATCAGGTGAGTTGCCCTGAGGATTGTTGATATACTTATAACGGCGAAGGATGGAAGCCTGCATATTGTCATAATCGGTACCACGGAAGTAATGGTAGTTGTCGTTAGCAGGGTCGGCCGAAATAGAATCCCACACCGCGGCATTTACCTTACCTTGTATCTGGGTAAGGAAATCCTGGTAACTTTGGAACGTTCGCTCTTCGGTGTCATTGAGTCCATTCAAGCCCAAGTCTTGCAGTGTCCTGCTACCCTTGGTCGTGGCAAAAGAGTAATTCACCGTCGACTGCGTAGGGATCTTTCCCCACTGGGTATAGGTAAAGCTGCTGGCCCCATCGACGGGCATTCCGCTCTCATAGAATTTCTTGCCATCGCGCAGCACATCTTCCGACACTTCACCCAGGTTGATGTAGAAGTCTCCCCCATATTCAGAAGCGTTAGACTGCTGGCTGCTGTTGATGAAGGGATCCATCATCCAGAACTCGATGTACTCGATGTTGGCCGTCTCGAAGTCGTTGGTATCAAGCTTGCGCATCATACCTCCCCAGTGGGCCAGGGGATTGTTGAGCTGTCCGGTGGCCGTGAGGTCGGGGTTGAAGTTGTAGGGTCCGCGCTCATTGGGATAGTAGGCCAAGTTGAGGATAGACAGCGTAGAGGTAGCCCCGCTATAACTGCTCTGGTCGCGCTGGGGATAGAGATCCTTGACATACACCTCGCGCACATAGGGATTGCTGAGCTGCTCGAGGTCGCTCTTGATGTGTCCGGGCGTGAGCGAGCTGCTGCGCCGGGTGAACAACGGGTCGATGGTGTACCAGGCCAGCAGCGAACGGTTGTATCCGCTGCGCAGGGTGGTCTTGTCCTGGCTCTCGGCAAACATCGACGGCACGCTCGACAAGATCCAGCTGGTGGGTGTCGAGACATCGATCTTGTCGGTGGCCGCCTCGAAGTCGTCGATATACGAGGCATTGTCCTGCACACCGTGGGTCTGGCCTGCGATGAGCTGTGCAAACTCGCCGGTGAACGAGATCTGCGAGGGCTGGGTGAGGTGCAGAAAGGGCAGCTTGTCGAGCATGTTGGTGAGCCACTGGCTCTCTTTCTTCCAGTTGATGTTGAAGCCCCACAGCGTGTTGTTGAGCGGCTCCTGCCCCATGGCCACCTTGGTGGTGAGGGCCTGCTCGGAGAGGTGCTGCAGCGTTCCCGAGATCTGGAAGTTCTTCGAGAAGTCGTACTCCCAGTTCATGCCCAGCATGGTCTTGCGCTCCTGCGAATAGTCGCTCTGACTCTCCAGCGACACGTTGACGGCAGTACCCGCGTCGATGATGCTCTGGTTGAGGATGGTCACCTCGCCTGCGCTATAGTCCACCGAGTAGTCAGACCCCTCGGTGAGCCGCACGCCGCCCGCCGTGACCACCACCGACCCCTGCGGCACGTTGTAGGCCCCCAGCGATATGACATTGGCCGAGGTGCCGCGATACTGGCCCTGCAACAGGTACTTGTCTTTCTCGGCAATCTGCTTGGCAATGGTCTTCGTCGAGTCGTAGAGTTCGGTGAAGGCATACTTGTGCGCCGTCTCGGCACTCACGCCCTTGCCGGTGAGATAGCTGTAGAGGCTGCGTCCGAAGGGCTCGACGGTGGGGAAGAACACGCGCCCGTTGCTCACCGTGTAGCCCTCCACATAGTCGAAGTAGCCATTGGGGTTGGCCTTGTTGTTGTTGTCGAGCCGGTCGGCACCCAGCACCTTGATGAGCGTCTGGCTCTTGACCTGCTGCTCGGGTATATAAGAAAGGTACACGCCTGCGGTGTCGCTCTGGAACTTCACGTCCAGCCTGAACTTGTCTTTCTCGACCGTCGATGCCAGGTAGTAGACGTTCTTCATCATCAGCGGCCAGTTGCCCTGCTGCGGATTGTTGCTGGTATTCTTCAGCGACTTGACGAAGAGGGCCTGCCCCACGTCGGTGATGTCGCTGGCAAACTCGCCCACCTGGTAGGTCTGCCCGCCGTAGGTGTATTCGTAGGCGATGGCCAGCACCTGGTCGGTCTGCAGCGATGTCTTGAGCGAGACGTAGCCCAGGGCCGTGTTGACCGTATATTCGGAGGAGTTGAGCAGGCGTGCGCTCTGCAGCTTCTCAAAGTCGGTGCCGCCCGCCAGGCCTCCTCCCTCCAGTACGGTGGCGGTCTGGTCGATGTCGCGCGCGGCGGCCAGCTGCCCCACCATGACCGCATACTCGCTGTTGGCGTTGTTCGAGGGCACGGCGGCTCCGCCCGCCGTCCACATCGGGTTGCTCACGGTCTGGTTCTCGCCGAGGTCGGTCAGGGCCACGATGTTGCGGGTGTTGGTGGTGGTGCCGCTCTTGTTGGTCACCCATATCTCCACGCGGTTGATGGTCACACCGGTGGTGAGGTTGGGCAGGGTGCGCATGGCGGCGTCGTAGCGGTTGCGGAAATATTGTGCCAGGAAAAAGTGGCGGTTCTCCTCATAGTCGGCCGCGCTGATCTCGAACGGCGTGAGCTGCTTGCCGCCCTGGCTGGTGACGCTCTTCGACGAGCTCTTCTTCTGCGAGGCCACGAGCTGCAGCTTGAGCTTGCCAAACTGCAGGTCGGTGCGCAGTCCGAAGAGCGAGCTGGCTCCCTGCACCAGCGACGAGTTGCTGGGGAACGACACATTGCCGCCCTCCACCAGCTTGATGATCTCGTCTTCCTTGCCGTCGTACTTCAGCTTCATGTTCTGCGCGTCGAAGTCGAAGGTAGCGTCGGTGTTGTAGTTGAGGTTCATGTTCACCTTGTCGCCCACCTTGCCGTTGACGCTGAGGTTGATCTTCTCGTCGAAGTCCATCGTCGTGGTCTTGCGGTTGCGTATGGGCAGCGAGGGGTTGTCGATGTTCTTGAAGGTGGCACCGAACTTCAGTTCCGCCGTTCCCTGCGTCTTCACGCGCACGCCGCCCGGGCCGAAGATTTTCTCAGCGGGCCCGAGGTCGAAGTGCATGTCGGTGAAGTCGAATTTCTCCTTGCCCTTGGCCTGGTATATCTCGTCGTTCTTCGTGCGGTAGTAGGCGTTGCGCCCGTTGCGCTCGCTCCACTTCATATACTCCTCAGGGGTCATCATGATGGGTGCGTCGAGCCATGTGGAGCCTATCTTGGTGCCAATGACGTAGCGGTCGAGGGTGTCGTTGTAGACCACCTCGTAGCGCAGCCCCTGCGGCCGTTGCAGGTCCATGGCGCTCTGGTCGAGGTCGTCGTAGGTGATGGGCGTGGTGCGCTGAATCTTCCACCGGGGGTGGAGCAGCGAGTCGGGGATGGTGTCTTCGTCGAAGTTGGTGGGTTGGTGGGTGGGCTGGCCGGTTTGCGGGTTGGCCGGTTTGTTGGTCTGTGTGCGCCTGTCCTGCTTGCGCGGGTCTACCTGGAGATAAGGCACGCCGAGGGCATAGCCGGCCATCGCAACGACCAGCACCATCAGCGTGAGCAAATAATATTTCCTTATCATCATTCCAATCTTGCGTACAAACCGTTATTTAGATGCCCCACGGCTCCTTTCTCGCCCTATTTGATGCGCTTGAGCGCTTCCTTTACCACCAGTTCCACGGCCAGGTCGGGCTGCTCGGTGAGGATGGCTGTCACCACCTTGGCCACCGGCGCGGGCGAGAAGCCGAGCATGGTCATGGCCGAGACGGCCTCGTCTTTCACCGCCGTATTGACCGACGGGGCCGACGGCGTGGCCGAGACATGCAGCTCTGCGGCGATGCCGGCCGACATGATCTTGTCTTTCAGGTCTACGATGATGCGCTGGGCGGTCTTCAGGCCGATGCCCTTCACTCCCTTGATGAGCCGCTCGTCACCATTGGCAATGGCGTTGCAGAGCTCGCCGGGGGTGAGCGACGAGAGCATGGTGCGTGCCGTATTGGCCCCCACGCCCGACACCGAGATGAGCAGCCTATAGAGCTCGCGCTCCTGCCGTGTGGCAAAGCCATAGAGGGTGTAGTTGTCGTCGCGGCCGCCCGTCTGTATCGACTCGTGTACCAGCAGCTTCACGGTCGGCTGGCCCTGGATGGCCATATAGGTATTGAGCGAGATGTTGAGGGCATACCCCACCCCGCCGGCCTCGACCACGGCCAGGGCCGGAGTAAGCTCGGCGAGTTCGCCTTTGATGTATTCTATCATGTGTTACAACGTTTGTATATATACATTATCCATAACGCACAAAGGCCGTCCATATTGCATCGAAGGGCAAAAAGCCGTGCCGAGGAGGCCACAAGAAGGACTATGTCCAGCGGGAATGGAAGCCCGGCAGGGTATTTAGGTGGTGCGGCAAGGCCCTTGCGGCACCGCCCCAAGGGCCGTCACGCGGGCTGGCAAAGGCCTGCAGGGGTGACGGGGCCAGTGGAGGCCGCGCGTGATTCGAGTCGAAGCAGACTGTAATTCGAGTCGAAGCTGCGTGTGAATCGAGTCGAAACAGACTGTGATTCGAGTCGAAGCACGATGCCCCATCACCGCCGCCGCCCTGCGGGCACAATGCTATCGTGGCATCAAAGCACCCCTGTCGCCCCACGGGCAAGGCTCGAGGCTGCGAGCAGACAAATGTCGAGGGCTATGCCGAAAGGGGCTCTGGGCGACAGATTATCACCCGACAGCACCACAACAGGGCAGCAGGCGCATCTTCAGCATCCAAGAACTTACAATCTGTTACTTTTGATACTTTTTTAGATTTAATAAAAACTAAAAAGCAAGAGTTATTCGGCAGAATGATGTAAATTTGCAATGCAAACAATTACAACTACATTCAAACAACCATAAAGATGAAGAAAATCAGAGCAGCCGTAGTAGGATACGGCAACATCGGGCAGTATAGTGTCGAGGCACTGGAAGCAGCCCCCGACTTCGAGATTGCAGGTATCGTGCGCCGTCAGGGCGACAACAACAAACCGCTGGAGCTCACTCCCTACGAGGTGGTGGACGACATCGCCAAGCTGAAAGACGTCGACGTGGCCATCCTGGCTACGCCCACACGCTCGTGCCCCGAGTATGCCGAGAAGATTGTGGCCATGGGCATCAACACCGTCGACAGCTTCGACATCCACACCTCTATCCTCGAGTATCGCGCCAGCCAGATGGAGCACTGCAAGAAAGCCGGCAAGGTGAGCGTCATCGCAGCCGGATGGGACCCGGGATCCGACTCGGTGGTGCGCGTGCTCATGGAGAGCCTCGCCCCCAAGGGCCTGAGCTACACCAACTTCGGACCGGGCATGTCGATGGGACACTCGGTGTGCGCCCGTAGCAAGAAGGGTGTGAAGAACGCCCTCTCGATGACCATCCCGCTGGGCGAGAGCATCCACCGCCGCATGGTGTACGTGGAGCTTGAGGACGGTGCCACGCTCGAGGAGGTGACGGCCGAGATCAAGGCCGACCCCTACTTTGCCCACGACGAGACGCATGTCTTTGCCGTGCCGTCGGTAGACGACGTGCGCGACATGGGTCATGGCGTACACCTCGTGCGCAAGGGTGTGAGCGGCAAGACGCCTAACCAGCGCCTGGAATTCAACATGAGCATCAACAACCCTGCCCTCACGGCACAGGTGCTCGTCAACGTGGCCCGCGCCTCCATGCGCCTGCAGCCCGGATGCTACACCATGCCCGAGATTCCGGTCATCGACATGCTGGCCGGCTCGCGCGAGGAGATCATCGGCACGCTGGTATAAGCACGGCCGACATCTTCTACCTAATATTCTATCGCAGCATCAGACAGACGGTCCAGTGCTGCGATAGTGCGTTTACAGAGACCTGTTTTAGGGTTTCTTAATACTTCGCGACATACACCCTGCAAGGATATTTCGTACCTTTGCAAGTGTCAACACCAACGCTTACCTACAATGAAATCGTACCACGCCATTCTCGTCTTTGTGTTGCTGATAGGCTCGGCTGTCTTCGCGAGCATACGCAGCTACCACCATGCAGAGCGCGACATCATCCACGACATGAACCAGGCTCTGGCCCTCACCCTGCAGCAGAAGCAGGAGGGATGGATCACGCCCGACACCATACGCCACTACCGCAGCCACCTGAAGATTGAGGCCCTGCGCCAGCAGTCGATCGTCTACTATGCCCTCGACGACCGGCGAGGCGGACTTGCCAGCCGTAGGATGCAGTGGCGCGGCAAGGCGCGCACGCTGGAGTTTCAGGGGTATGCCAACTGCTCGATGGCCTCGGTGCTGGCCCTCTCCGACCAACGCCTGCCCCTGGCACTGATGCTGGCGGCCCTGCTGTGGATGGCGGCATCGATGCACCACCTCAGACAACGCCGCCAAGGCATGATCGTGGTGGGTGGCATGATGATGGATGAGACACAGGCCCGTTTCTACGACCTGAGCCGGCAGCCCGTGGCGCTGACACCCATGCAGCAGCAACTCATGGCGATGTTTTTCAGGGCCGAGGACCACCGCCTCTCCAAACAAGAGATCTGCGACGCGCTTTGGCCCCGCAAGCCCGACGCCAGCGAGACGCTCTACACCCTCGTCAGGCGCCTCAAACCCGTGGTGGAGGCCCATGGAGGAATGAAAATCGTTTCTGACCGGGGCAAGGACTACCGTTTGCAAGAAGACTGACAACCGACTTACAATCAGCAACATATACGAGTCTGAACATCGACCGACATGAAATGTCAGGTAGATGTCAGACTCTTTTTTTGTGCCTTCGCCCATGCCGCCCTACCTTTGCGTTAAAAAACCGAATGACCATGTATTGCAAAGGATGGATGCTGGCAGCCGCAATGCTGCCCCTGGGGCTCTGGGCCCAGGACGACAAGGCCGTGCAACTGGAGGAGGTGAACGTCAAGGCCGCCCGCGTGACACAGAAGGCCGACGGCCGGCTGCTGGTGCCCACCGAGGCACAGAAGGCGGCATCGACCAACGGCTATAGTCTGCTGGCCAAGCTCGACCTGGCCACGCTGCGCATCGATGAGGTGATGCACACCGTGACGACGCTGGGCAACCAGGGCGCGGTGCAGCTGCGCATCGACGGCACGCTGGCCTCGAAGACAGACCTGCTGTCGCTCGACCCGCAACGGGTGAGACACATCAACGTCATTGACAACCCCGGCGTGCGCTACGGCGAGGGCATCGCCTACGTCATCGACATCAAGACGGCGCGGGCCGACAAGGGCTACACCATGGGCATCGACCTGACAGACGCGCTGACGACACGCCGCGGCGACAACGCCGTCTACGCCCGCATGAACCGCGGCAAGGCCGAGGTGGGACTGGCCTACGATTTCAACTATACCGACTTCAGGAACAACGACTTCCGCGAGGAGGCCGACTACCTGCTCACCGACGGCACGCACGACGTGCTCACTCGCGAGGTGCTGCAAAGCCGCAGACGCAACTACAGCCACACGGTAGACCTGAAATGCAACCTCGCCGACTCGGCATCGTACGTCTTCCAGGCCACGCTGTCGGCCGCCTTCGACCATAATCCCGGTGGCTGGTACGACATGCTGGTCAGCGAACGGGGTACCGCCACCCTGACCAGCAGCCGCAACCGTGACCGCAGCAGCGCGCCGTCGCTCGACCTCTACTTCTCGCACGAGCTGGGCAGTCACCAGACACTCACCGCCAACACCGTGGCCACTGCCATCGCCACGCGCAGCCACAGCTACGCCGATGAGGGCGGGGCCTACGCCTACGACGTGGACGGCAACACATGGTCGCTCATGACCGAGGCTATCTACGAGAACCGACTGAAACGGCTCAACCTGTCGACGGGACTGCGCCACAGCCTGAAATACACCCGCAACAGCTACGAGGGCGACGTGCTGTCGGTGAACCGCATGCACAACGCCAGCCTCTACCTCTTCGGCGAGGCCAAGGGCCACTGGGGGCCGCTGAGCTTCGTGGCCGGCACGGGCGTGAGCCGCGAGCGATACCGGCAGGGCAGCTACCGTTACCACTATTGGCTCTGGCGACCCAAGGCAACGCTCACGTGGACCATCGCCGAGCCCTGGAGCCTGCGCTACAGCTTTGAGGTGAGCCAGTATATCTCGCGCATCGCCATGATCAGCGACACGCGCATCAGGCAGAACAGTCGCGAGTGGACGGTGGGAAATCCTGACCTCGAGCCCAACCGCGTGACGACGCACCGGCTGCGACTGGCCTACACCCGGCCGCGGCTCACGCTCGGAGCCGACGCAGAGTGTCGCCTGAACCACAACCCCAACATGGCCAGCTACAGCCGGTCAGCCGACAACCAGTTCTACTACACGCAGAAAAACCAGCCCGCCATCAACATGTACTATGCCATGGGCACCATACGCTATGACGTGATAGACCAGAAACTCACGGTCTCGGCCTACGCCGGCATCTACCGGTTCTGCAACCGGGGCGACGACTATCGCCACGACCTCACGACCTACAACTACGGCGGTTCGGCACAGGCCATGCTGGGACGGTGGACGCTCACGGCCTATGCCGACAACGGGTGGGAGTTTATAGAGGGTGAGATGCACGGCAACCAGGGCATGGCCACCTATCTCACGTGCAGCTACCGCATGGGCAACCTGGAGCTGAAGCTGCACTGGCAGCATCCGCTGCAAGACAATCCGGAGATCGACCGCAGCGAAGTGCTCAACCGGTATGTACGCAAGACGATGGTGATACGCAGCAACAACCTCGGCAACATGGTGACCATCGGACTGGCCTGGAAGATCGACCGAGGCCGCAGATACCGCGACATTGAGAAGAAAATGCAAAACAAGGACACGCAGACGGGGATTCTTTAGCAATTCAAAATTCAAAATTCAAAATTCAAAATTAGCTTGCTCTACGGGAGGTGCAGGACATGGTACACCATCCGACTTCATCCTTCATGCTTCATTATACACTCATGAAACGTCTGTTGCTGATATTTTTAATGATGCTGTTGCTGGGTACGCTCGGAGAGATTGCCATGCAGCCAAGAGACGAGCGGTTGCCGACGGAGCAGTTTGCCGAGGCCATGAACTACATCGCCTTCGACGAATACACCGACCCCGACTTTGGCTACCGGGTGCCCTACCCCAGCTTCTTCGAGCGCGAGCAGAACGACAGCTTCGGCATCGGACACGTGCGTTTCGGCTACCATGCCCGCAACATCAACATCGTCATTGAGTGCAGGGTGGTGCCAGCCAGCACGGTGGACGACCCACGGCCCCACTTCACCACCCTGCGCCCCCTGCCCGCCACCGACCATTACAGTTGCCTCAGCCGCTATGTGCGCCGTGGCCGTTGCTGTTACATCCTCACGCTGAGCTATCCCGACGACTATCGCAAGGCGCTGTCGCGTCTTATCCATCGCGTGGCAGGCTGGCAGGCCGACTGCTCCAGGCCGCCCCTGAGGCGCACACTACGTAGGATGACGGCTGACGGCTGAAGCGCATCGTAAACGGACAGGTGGCGTGATGACGGACAGAAGACGGGCCGGAGGAGAACCAGGCGGGTGTACAAAAAAAGCGGATGAATACCCATCGCTGAGTATTCATCCTTGAGAGAGAATGGCCGACAAGTTCGTTGTCGGATGTATATAATAGATGTATGGCCTCAGTCTGTCAGACAAGCCTCTAGGGTATCAATGGCCGTGCCCTCTGTGACGGCCGTTGTCCCAGTGTCCGTTGCCGAAGTGGCGCCTGCCGTTGTCGTGACGCGGCTCGTAGAAATGTCTGTCACCATGCCTTCCGGGTCTGTCATAGCCGTACAACCTCGCCGGGCGTCCCCATGAACGTGACTCGTAATAGCGCACCGGACGACCGCCGCGATAGCTCACATAGGCTACAGGATGGCTGCGGAAGAATCTCCCACGGTCGTAGCGGCTGTAGATGCGCCACTGCCAGGCGTTGCCGGCCCAGTAAAGCGGGCGGTAGAAATAGGAAGCGGCCAGGTAAGCACTGTACTGCCAAGGCTCGAAGACGGTGCGAAACAGACGGTTGCGACGGGCCCAGTAGTCGCCGTACACACGGCTGCGGCTGTCGACAGACATCAGGTAGTCGAGGTTGATCTCGTAGGCGGCCTCATACTGCGCGTCGGTCAAGTTGAGCTCATAGGCCATCTTGTCGGCCAGGAACAGGGCCTCGCGCTTGGCCTCACGGTATGTCATGGCTGCGGCCGATGTTGCTATCGCAACCATCAGGGCCAAAATCATCAGCTTCTTCATCGTTTCTTAGTTTAGAAGGTTCTACAATCGGATGTTTATCTCTTGGTTTATGTCGCAAAGATAGGCTTTCCGCAAGAGTATCGCAAAGGTAAACACCTAAACGGCGGGTGGGATTTCCCTAATGACGATAGGGAAAACGGCAAAAGCACCTATCGACATCGTTTAAACGATGGAAGGTTTGGGACGTATGCAACAAAAGACAAAAGACTTATCCAGACATTCATTTTCTTTACTACGGTGGACGACATTCAAAAAATAAGTAGTAACTTTGCTCAAGCCTACATCGTAGGAGCCTGAAAGGCTGTCGGCCCCTAATGGGGACTTCTGCCGACAGGTAGACGAGCCGTCGTAGGGGCAGCGAGAACCGACATTGAGAACAACAATACAATATCATATTTATATGAAGAAAGCATTAGTAACGGGAGCCAACAAGGGTATAGGATATGCCATTGCTGAACATTTGGTGAGAAGAGGATGGCATGTGTTGGTGGGTGCCCGAAACCGCGAGCGCGGTGAGCAGGCAGCCGCCAAGCTCAACGCCCTGGGTAGCGGAAAGGCCGAATGGGTGGAGGTGAACCTCTCCGACTATACACAGCTCGACCAGGCGGTGGCTGGCATCGGCGCCACGCATCCCGACCTCGAACTGCTGGTCAACAACGCGGGCATACCCGGCGATATGTCGTGCGCCAGCTACGACACCCAGCTCAGCGACATCATCGAGACCACGCAGGTCAACTTCTTTGGCACATTCTGCCTCACCAAAGGCCTCGTGCCCGTCATCGCGGCCAACCGTGGGCGCATCGTCAGTGTGACGGTACCCACAAGCACCAACCCCTACTGGAATCCGCTGGCCTACAAGGCGAGCAAGGCCGCACAAAATTGTATGACCGAGCATCTGGCCTTCGACTTCGACAAGAACAACATCCCCGTCGAGACCTACTGCGTGCATCCGGGTCCCACGACGACCGACCTCAACGGCAACATGAGTCTGCCCGGATTCCACATGCCCGATGATGTGGGCGGCAAGATTGTCGACCTGCTTTACGACGGACAGCGTCACCAGGGCGAGTTTATCGAGATCTATCCCATTGTGGAAGAGTAGAGGCCAGCACACCGCACTACATTCTGCGCTGCGTCCCCACTGCCTGCCATACGGCCGCAGTGGGGACGCACCATTTCCTGTTGTTCTGTCACTCTGCCCCCCCCTCCCCACCGGTCTCTGTTATTCTGTTACTATGTCTTCTTATCCTTCCTACTCGACCCCTGTTACGCTGTTACTCTGTCTCCTCATCCTCCGAGCCGGTGACTTGTCGCATGTTGGGTTTTGGGGGCTTTTCAGCTTTTTTATCATAGTTTTTGCTTGCGATAGCATAAACCTTACATACCTTTGCGCGAAATTTTTATAAAACAAGGTATGGCGGATCATTTACACAAGGCCAAAGCGTTGAGCTGGATGGGCATGCTCGTAGCCACAGGTATTGTCTTCGGCGACATCGGCACGTCGCCGCTCTACGTCATGAACACCATTCTGCGTGCCAACCCAGCGTTCGACACCGACTATATTCTGGGTGCCGTGTCGTGTATCATCTGGACGCTCACGCTGCAGACCACCGTCAAGTATGTGCTGGTGGCGCTTCGTGCCGACAACAAGGGCGAGGGTGGCATACTGGCCCTCTATACCCTCATACGCAAGCGTGGCAAGCGATGGTTCTATGTGCTGGCCATCTTGGGTGCCAGCACCCTCATTGCCGACGGTGTCATCACTCCGGCCATCACCGTCACCTCGGCCGTCGAGGGTCTGCACGGGTTTTCGCCCCATATCCCCATCGTGCCCATCGTGCTGGCAGTGATCTCGGCGGTGTTCTTCATCCAGCGCTTCGGCACGGGGTCTATAGGCCGTTATTTCGGACCTTTCATGCTGCTGTGGTTTCTCATGCTCGGCGTGCTCGGCGTGGGCCATGTGGTGCAAGCCCCAGTCATTCTCAAGGCCCTCAATCCCTATTATGCCGTGTTGCTGCTGCTGGACAATCCCCAGTGGTTTCTGGTGCTGGGTGCCGTCTTTCTCTGCACCACGGGTGCCGAGGCCCTCTATTCCGACCTGGGCCACTGTGGGCGTAAGAACATCACCGCCAGCTGGATGCTCGTCAAGCTCATGCTCATCCTCAACTACATGGGACAGGGGGCTTACATCATCGGCCATAGCACGGTGTTCAGCGCACCCCTCAATCCCTTCTATGCCGTCATGCCCCAGTGGATGCTGCTCTTCGGCGTGGTCATGGCCACCGGTGCAGCCATCATTGCCAGCCAGGCGCTCATCAGCGGCTGCTTCACCATCTTCAGCGAGGCCGTTCACCTCGACTTCTGGCCTATGCTGCGCTTCAAATATCCTTCGGCCGACAAGGGCCAGATCTACATTCCCGTCATCAACAGCGTGCTCTACCTGCTGTGTGTCGTCACGGTACTCATGTTTCAGACCTCGGCCCACATGGAGGCGGCCTACGGTCTGGCCATCACCCTGACCATGCTCATCACCACCCTCATGCTCGCCAGCTACCTGGTGCAGCGACGGGTGCCGCGGTGGGCGGTGGGTATCTTCCTGGTGGTATATCTCGCCATCGAGGGCCTCTTTCTCACGGCCAACATGACCAAGATTGCCCACGGCGGCTGGTACACCCTGCTGCTGGCCCTGGGCTTTGGCACCATCATGCTCATCTGGAACCGGGCGCGCGCCATACGCCGCAGCTACCTGCGCTTTGTCGACCTCAAGCCCTACTATGATGTGATCTCGGCCATCAAGGCCGACGATGCCATCCCCAAGTACGCCACCAACCTGGTGTATGTCAGGCAGTCGAACCGTGAGGATATGGTCGAAGACAAGCTCATCTACTCAATCATCAACAAGCAGCCCAAGCGTGCCGACCACTACTGGCTGGTGCATTTCCAGAACGTAGACTCGCCCGACACCCTCGACTACACTTGCCGTGCACTCATCCCCGACACGCTCTTCGCCATCAACATCCGCATAGGGTTCAGGGTGAGTCCGCTGATGAACCTGTACCTTCGCCAGATTGTCGAAGACCTCATCAGCGAACAGCAGTTTGATATTCGTAGCGGCTACCCCTCGTTGCGGCAGCGCAACATTGCCGGCGACTTCAGGTTCATCGTCATCCATCGCATCTACTACCCCTCGACGGTGGTCAGCAGCCTCGACAACCTGCTGCTCAACCTCTTTGCCATCATCAAGCATATTGGCGTGGGCGACGAGCAGGCGCTGGGGCTCGACACCAGCAGCGTCACTGTCGAGAAGGTGCCGCTCATTGTCAACACCCGCTACCGCCAGCGCATCGTCAGGCGCAATGGCTGACCGCCCGTGCTATGGCAGTCTTCGCGCAGGTGGCAACAGTGGCCAAGCGGTGAAGGATGCCGCAGGTAACACCGAACACATGATTGTATTAAACGCTCTCGGGCCCCGCTCTTCCATGAAGGAAGAGCGGGGCCCGAAAACAGTCAGCGCGTGCCACGTCAGCCTATGCCGTGGTGGCAGTGGGCTTCATGGCCTTCATCCAGTTGCCGCGCCAGATGCGGATGAGGAAGATGATGCCCCGGAAGGTGAGCTCCACGGCCATGGCAAACCATACGCCCTTGAGCCCGTACTCCTGAGCCAGCGCGTAGGCCAGCGTGAGGCGTACACACCACATGGAGAAGAGGTTCATGAAGGCGGGCCTGAGCGTGTCGCCGGCACCCACACACACGCTGTAGCTCACGATTGAGGCAGCGAAGAACGGCTCGGCAAAGGCCTCGATGCGCAGCACCTCGGTGCCCAGCTCGCGAATCTCGGCCACGGGCGAGAGAAAACCAATCATCTCGGGTGCGAAGACATACATCACCACACCCATGAAGGCCATGACGAGCATGCCCAGTCCGATGGTGAGGTGGGCAAAGTTCCTGCACAGGTCGTTACGCCCTGCGCCGTGGGTCTGTCCCACGAGCGTGGTGGCAGCGTCGCCGATGCCATAGCCCGGCATGTAGCAAAGGCTCTCGGCCGTGATGGCAAACGAGTTGGCGGCGATGGCGAAGTTGCCCAGCGGGGCCACAATGAGCGTGCTCACCACCTGCGCACCGCTCATGAGCATCGACTGCACGGCGATGGGGGCACTGATCTTCAAGGCATTGCGCACATAGTCCCACACCCACTGGAAGGGCACATGGTCGTGGTGCAGGGCCAGGATCTTGTTTTTGCGCAGGGCGATATAGCTCATGGGCATCACCGTCACCACGTAGGCGCACATGGTGCCCAGGGCGGCACCCATCACGCCCAGGTCGAGGATGTAGATATAGAGATAGTTGAACCCCACGTCTAACAGGCACATGATGATGCTCAGCACGCTCGGTACGCGCATGTCGCCCGAGCTCTTGAGCATGGCACTCATGAGATGATAGAGCAGCACCACGGGCAGCGTGAGCGAGAAGATGAGGAAATAAGTGGAGGCATCGGGGGCGATGTCGGCGCCGCCGCCCAGCCAATAAGGCAGCGGACTGTGGATGGCCACGCCCACCAGGGCCATGACGAGTGAGAAGAGAAGGCCGCAGACAATGGCATGGCGGAACACCTGGCGGGCCTTGAAGAAGTCGTTGGCCCCGATGAAGTGGGCCACCTGCACCGAGAATCCTATAGAGGCGGCACCCATCACCGAGCCCATGAGCCACGTGGTGGTCTCGATGAGGCCGATGCTGGCCGAGGCGGCGGCACCCAGGTGGCCCACCATCGAGGCATCGATGAAGAACATCATCACCGTGGTGATCTGTGCGAGCATCGAAGGGATACTCAACTCGATGATGAGGTTCACCTTCTCCCGGTTGGTCATGGGCAGGTTCTCGCGTATCTTGGCCAGCAGGGCCTCGCTTTTCTTATTGTTGAACATATAAAACCTATTGAGGGTGCAAAGTTAAGCACAAATCCTTAATCGGCAAAGACAATGTAACTGCTTTTTCGGGCAACCGGCACTTTTGCCACGCCGTCGCTTTTTATGCGATGGCCGAGGGTGGCAGTACAAGCTAAATGACGTATCTTTGCAAATGATAAGGAAAAATGACTTTTTTTTGTCCATAGGGGTTAGGAAAACCGAGATCCATCTGTATTATGGTCAAAAGAGATGCCCGATATGGAGAATATTGAACAGCTGTTCCGACAACATTACCTGCCCATGTATCGCTTGGCGCGGGCACTGCTGAAGGACGACGAAGCCGGCAAGGACGTGGTGAGCGACATCTTTGCCGACATCATCAGGGGCGACATCGTCCTGCACGAGGAGCCGGCGCCCGACGCAGAGGTCCGCATCCGCAGTTTCCTGCTGCGCTGCACCCGCAACCGTTGCCTCAATCAGCTCAGCCGACAGGCCGTTGGCGAGCGTGTGGCCCGGCTGCTCACGCTGGAGACCACGCCGACCCTGGTGCCGACCGAGCCTCAGGCCGACCGCCTCGATGCCATCCTCGACTACATCGACCAATGCCTCACGCCCCAGACGCGGCAGGTCATCAGGCTGCGCTTTAGCCACAAGCTGAAGTACCGCGAGATTGCCGAGCAGCTGGGCATCAGCGAGGTGGCTGTCTACAAACATCTTTCCAAGGGCATCAAACAACTCCAAGAACAATTTAAACCGTAACTCAACATGGATAAGTTGGAAAAGATTTTAGACCTTATCGACCATTCCGAGCACTACTCGGAAGAGCAGATCAGGCAGCTTCTTGCCGATGAGGAGTGCCACCACCTGTATGAGACCTTGGTCGAGGTGGATGCCGCAATGGCCCCTGGCCAGCCGGAGCCCGACCTCAACGCCGAATGGGCGGCCCTGCAGCGCCGTGTGGCACGCCGTCCGGTACGGCTCAGGTGGCAGAAAATCGCGGCCTCATTCGTCGGGGTGCTTATCGTCTCGGGCATAGCCCTGGCTGCCATCCGGCTGGCCCGTCGGCCTCCTTCGGCCACACCGCCCCCTGCCGCCACCGTGCAAGCCGCGCCCCAGCCCATAGACACCGTGATCCGCGACACTACGACAACACAGGCACCCAAGGCACCGGTACACCGGGTGTTTGAGAATGTGACACTGGAGAAGATGCTGGGCGAGATGGCCGACTACTACGGCCTGAAGGTGGCGTTCCGCCGGGAGGCGGCCCGACAGCTGCGCTTCTACTACGAGTGGGACAGCCAGAAAGGATTGCAACGCACTGTCGATGACCTCAACCAGTTTGAGAATATCAACGTCACGGTAGAGGCCCGCCAGATCATTGTCGAATGAAAACACAATGTCATGAAACGATACATCATGCCTCTCATGCTGTGCCTTGCCGTCGGAATGATGCGGGCACAGCACATCAACCGCAACTATACGCGCCAGTCGATGTCGGTCGTGCTCAAGGACCTTGACCACCTGTCGGTGCGCTATCGCATCAGCTTTATCTACAACGAGCTCGAAGACTTTACCGTTACCAAGCATATCGATGCCTCGACGGTGCAGCAGGCCATCCGCCAGGTCATCGGGTTCTATCCCATCGCCGTGAACATCAGCGACTCGCTCATCACCGTGGAGTGTACACAGAAAGAGCCCGGGAAGGTCATCGGCCGCGTCGTAGACGAACAGGGCCGCCCCATGGAATTTGTCAACGTGGCGCTGCTCCATGCCACCGACTCCACGTTCATCAATGGCGGCGTGAGCAACGAGGCCGGCGATTTTGTCATCCCGTGCGGCCAAGACGAGGTGATCATCAAGGTGTCGTATGTGGGCTACACGACTTACTGTCGGCGCATCAGGCAGCACAGGGTAGGCAACATACGCCTCGTACCCGATGCCTACAACCTCCGGGGCGTGACGGTGAAGGGCAGCGTGAAGACAGATTATGTCGACCACTCGGCCTATACCTTCAGTGCCGAGCAGGTGAAGAACGCACGCCAGTCGCAGGAACTCCTCGCCACCCTGCCCGGACTCTATATCGACGCGCAGACCCAAAAGGTGACCAACCTCATGGGCAAGACCATGAAGATACTGCTCAACGGCGTCGAAGCCACCGACAACGACCTGAAGATGGTGCCGCCCGGCAAGGTCAGGCGCGTGGATTACTATACCGACCCGCCCGCCCGATGGGCCGATGTGGGGCTGGTGGTCAATGTCATCACTGCACCGTTAGACAACGGCTATGCCGCCGGGGTGGACATCAGCGATGCCGTGACCACACTGATGGGCGACCATACAGCCTATTTCCGCTACACCAAGGGGTATCACCAGCTGTCGTTCGACTATGATAACAGCTTCAGAAACTATCGAAACCGCCATAGCGAGCGTCGATACATCTTCACCCAAGCCGACGGCCATCTGGCCGACTATACCTACCAAGGCAAGGACCATTTTGGCTATACGGTGAACAATTTCACGCTAAAATACTCTTACAGCAAGCCCGACGACGTGACCTTTCAGGTGTCGGCCAAACCTAATTTCATGTATTATTTCTCGCGGGGCAAGGAGTATATCACGGCCAACAACAACCCCCTCTGGGCCGATGCACAAGGTAAGGGAAACGACAGGACTAACACTTTTGGCCCCTCGGTGGATGTCTATTTCGAGAAAAAGCTGCCTAAAAATCAAAAGATATTTGCCGACCTCGTGGCGACCTACTATCACAACACGCAGCGAAACACCGACTTGCAACAGACCGTCGGGGGCGACAGCATCCTTGTGGATGACCAGTTGAGCTCTAAGAACAATAAATATTCGGTCATCGGTGAGGTGGATTACGAGAAGTCGTGGGGCCAGACCCAGCTCTCCTTAGGCTATGAGGCAAGGCTCACCCGCTCGGATTATGTCATCAGCAACATGCTATCAGACTATGCGCCCTACGATTACTCCTCGTCATCGGCCAATCATAATCTCTATGGCGAGTTGGGGAGCAAACTGCGACAATGGGATTACCGGGTGGGAGTGACTCTCAACTATGTAGAGACACATAACGACGACACCCGCTTTCGCAAGTTCTACGCCTCGCCCAAGCTGCTTTTGGCCCGCAACTTCGGGCACAGCCAGCTGCAGTTTCACTTCGGCTTCGGACTCAACGTGCCGTCGGTGGCCACCCTCAGCAAGAGCAGCTCGGTCATCATTCCGGGGCTTATCAGACAGGGGAACCCGTGGCTCAAGACTGGCGGCGAATACGATGCGGTGATGACCTACAACCATCGCCTCGACTGGATAGATGCCTCTGTGCAGCTCTTCGCCATCTATACCGACAAGCCGCAGAATACCTATTACCAGTGGAAGACCCTCAACGGACAGCCCGTCATCGTGTCGTCGTACGAGAATGCCACTTGCCTGTGGCAGAGCGGAGGAAGCGTGACCACACAAATCAAGCCTTTCAAGACAGATGTGTTCACCATCCGCCTGTCTGCCGCGGCCATGCGTTACGACCTGAGAAGTCAGATTATAGGCAACCGGTCGTTCTGGTACACCCCCGTGCGATATAATCTCAACTTCTGCAAAGGCCCCTGGGGTGCCTCCTACCAAGGCAGAATCGTGTCGAAAAGGCTCGACGGCACCTATCTCACCAGCGACGAGAACAACAGTCATGTCCGTGCCTTCTACCAGAAAGGCGCATGGCGCTTCACGGCGACCTGCCTCTGGCTGTTCACCAAGGCAAAGTATTCGAGCAAGACCATCGACAACGACGTGATGAACTACAAGAGTCGCACGTGGATCGACGACAACCGCTCGACCATCCTCTTAGGTGTGAGCTGGAACTTCCTCTCGGGCAAGAGCAAGGCGGTGGAGCGGTCGATTAACAATCGTGACAACGACTCCGGAACGCTGTAGGCTTAGCGGACACGCAAGCACCCGGCGGCGCAACGGTCAATCATGCGAAGATTGACCGTTGCGCCCGCCGGGTGCCTTGATATGCCATAGGGTGGAGCCTGCGCCAGCCGTTGTATATCTCTAAAAAGTATTAAACTGCATCATCGTGAACATGTATGCCTCTTTCCATTCTTGGGGCATCTCTTTCTTGACGACGAGCTTGATGCCACAACGTTTACAGAAGTTGCGCAGCAAGGCCTCAGTCCTTGGCGTGGCGATGGTGATGTGGCTGGGGCGGCGGCCGATGCCGATGAAGTGGTTGGCCAGCTGCGTTAGTGCTGAGCTCTCGGGCTCTTCTTCCCCGGTGAAGAATGGCATGGCCATGCCGCTGCGCTCGGTCACGCAAAACAGCATGGTGGGGAAATAGGGCACCTCGCTCTCGCCCTTCATGGGGGCGGGCACGTTGGTGAGCTGGCAGGCCAGTCCGCCATCAGACGGCAGACCTGCCACACGAGAAGACAGGATGTCGTTGTCGAAAGCCACGTAAGGGTACTCCAGCTCGGTAAAGGGGGGCAGTGTCGTGGTCTTGAGGGTGTAGCTGCCGTCGGTCTGGGGCACGAGCAGGGGCACCTTTTTGCCGCCTTTATGGTCGGGGTATCTACCCATGGGGTCGAAGCCTATGTCGTCATACGACTTGCCGGGCATCAGCCTAGCCATATAGCTGGCAGCCCGCAAGGCCTCGGTGATGTTTTGCGCATCGCGCTGGTCGGTGATGCCCCATTGCATGCGATAGGGGGTATGACGGGTAAAGTCGGGCCATCCGTGCTGCCGGGGTATCTTCAGGCTGTGTGCGGAGGCAAAAGCCCTGATGCGCTCCTTGTCGGCCTTGTTCATGTCGGCAGCTGCCATGAAGTCGCAGTTCACACAGTTGAATGTCATGGCAGCCTCTCGGAAGACTTCTGGATTCATGTTGTTGATGACAAGTGAGAGGAGATAGCTCCTGAACTCCAGGGCTCCTACATAGAGTCCCAGGGCGTAATGCTCACTGCCGTGCCCCATCACAACGATGTATCCGGTGTCGCCGGAGGTCAGCTGTAAGGCGAAAACATCAGAGTCGGTCAATTCTTTCCAAGGTTCTGCAGCGCGAAAATCGAAGGCTGCCTGCAGCATTTCTTCTGTTATAATACTCATGGTGGGTTGGTTTGTTGGTGGCTGGTGGGTTGAGCGGCATCGGCAGTGCGAGTCTCTCATTGTCGGAGAACGGTCAACGGCTTTGCAAACTTACACAAAAAAAAGGAGAGAGACGCATTGGCAGACCGGAAAATGACGATGACCATTGGAAAAAAGTCGGGCATCGCCGTCTGCCCGTCGCGTATGCGTACTTCCCTGCCATGAAAAAAAGAAAGCCCGCCATCCTGACGAAAACGCAGGGAGGGCGGGCCGGGAGGGTGGGAATCGTCGGTTTACCAGATGTATGCCCGCTTGCTCTTGGGCAGATACATCTTGTCGCCCTTCTTGACGTTGAAGGCCTTGTACCATGCGTCGATTTGCGGCAGGGCACCGTTCACGCGTGCATAGTTGGGCGAGTGGACGTCGGCAGTGATGAGGTATTTCACATACTCGTCTGTGGCGTTCGAGGCCCACACACGCCCCCAGGCCAGGAAGAAGCGCTGCTCAGGGGTGAATCCGTCTTTCGTGCCGAGCGACTTCTCCTTCATCGCATTCTGCAAGGCGCGGAAGGCGATGTTCAGACCGCCGTTGTCGCCGATATTCTCGCCGAGGGTCTGCTGTCCGTTGACCTTCACGCCGGGCAGCACCTCAAAGGTCGAGAAATAGTTGGCCAGGCCCTTGGTGCGGGCCTCGTAGTTCTTCTTGTCCTGGTCTGTCCACCAGTCGCGCTGGTTGCCGGTCTTGTCAAACTGCGCGCCCTGGTCGTCGAAGCCGTGGCTCATCTCGTGACCTATCACGCCGCCGATGGCTCCGTAGTTCACCGCGTCGTCGGCCTCGGGGTCGAAGAAGGGCGGCTGAAGGATGGCGGCGGGGAAGCAGATCTCGTTGGTGGTGGGGTTGTAATAGGCGTTGATGGTCTGTGGCGTCATGCCCCAGAGGGTCTTGTCCACCTTCTTGTTCACCGTGCGGGCAATATAGTCGTCGGTAGCCCAGCGGCCCACCTGCTGCAGGTTGGCATAGAGCGAGAGGCTGTCGCTGATCTGCAGCCCGCTGTAATCCTTCCACTTGTCGGGGTAGCCAATCTTGATGATGAAATTGGCCAGCTTGTCTTTAGCCTGCTCCTTGGTGGGCTGACTCATCCAGGTGGCCTCGTCGATGCGCTGTGCCAAGGCTGTCTGGAGGTTGTGGACAAGGTCGAGCATACGGTTCTTGGAGCTCTCGGGGAAGTATTTCTCGACATAGAGCTTGCCGATGGCCTCACCCAGCACACCGCTCACCAACGACACGGCACGCTTCCACCGCGGACGGTCTTGCTGCACACCGGTCATCACGCTGCTGAGTTTGAAAGCCTCGGCACGGAAGTCGTCGCTGAGCTGGCTGGCCGCGCCCGACACCACCTTGATCTCGGCGTAGGCCTTGAGGTCGTCGAGCGGGGTATCGGCCAGAATCTTCTCCACCTCGTGGATGGGCTCGGGCTGACCCACGTCTACCTTGTCGAAGGCCGGGAATCCGCTGGCCAGGAACACGTTGCCCCAGTCTATTCCGGAGAAGTCGGTCACCAGGTCGTTGTAGGTCATCTTGTGATAGTTGGCATCGATGTCGCGCAGCTTCACTTCGTCGTAGCTGGCTTGGGCGATGCGGGTCTCGATGGCGAGCACAGCCTCCATCTTCTTTTGTGCCGTGGCCTCGTCGTTGCCAATCATGGTGAAGAGTTTTTTCAGATATTCTTTGTAGGCATCGAGCACCCGTTTGTTTTGTCCCTCGGTGGCGAGATAGTAGTCGCGGGTACCCAGTCCGAGTCCCCCTTGTCCCACACTCACCAGGTTCCAGTGGGCGTTGCGCATGTCGGAGCCGCATCCAAGGCCATACATCATGGTGCTCTCACCGTTTCGGTCGAGCTGCGCCGTGACGAGTTGGTACTCCTTGCGGTCTCTGATGGCGGCGATACGGTCTAATGTCGGCTTCAGCGGCGACCATCCCTCGCGGTTGAGGCGCACGCTGTCCATCATCAGGTTATACAGTGTTCCGATCTTCTGTCCCAGCGAACCCTGTGTCTGCGGGGTGCCGGCATATTGCAGGATGAGGTCCTTGATCCGTGTCTGATTGAGCTCTTCGAGGTCGGTGAAGGCACCGTTGTCTGAGTGCTCGGCATCCAGGGGGTGGCTCTTGAGCCATCCACCGGCGGCATACTGGTAGAAATTGTCACCCGGGCGCACCGAAGTGTCGAGGTTGCTGGGGTCGATGCCCGACTTGAGGCCTTGCGCGAACGCGCCTGTGGCGGCCAAGGCCATGGTTAATAATAGTACTTTTCTTTTCATTTGAATATCGTTGTGAATTGTGAATAATAGTTGCAATCTTTTGTTTATCTATTGAATCAGACGCATGAGAACGCAAAAAACTACACCCAAAGATAATATTTTCTTTTGCCCACTTCGTTTGTTTAAGCTCAGACAGGTGGCGTAACCGCGCTGCACGATGCTATGGCAGACCACACTGATAGGATGCCTTGTCAACTTGAAGCCGTCTTGGTGTTATTGGTCCGGCGTATATTCCAGAATGTCGCCCGGCTGACAGTCGAGGGCCTTGCAGATGGCCTCGAGGGTTGAGAAGCGGATGGCCTTGGCCTTGCCCGTCTTCAATATAGACAGGTTGGCGGGTGTGATGCCGACGCGTTCGGCCAGTTCGCCGCTCTGCATCTTGCGTCGGGCAAGCATCACGTCTACGTTTACGATGATTGGCATGGTGATCCCTCCTATATATTATATGGTGAGCTCCTGTTCCTCTTTCATCTCTCGGGCCACGGTGAAGATTTGTGCCACAATGAGCAGGAACACCCCTGAGATGAGCGTATAGCCCGAGGGAGTGTCGCTTAAGGCCACTTCAAAATCCTTCATTTGCAGGATGTGGGCTTCGTTCAGATATCTTGAGATGGCGAAGATCCACTCGCAGGCGTAGAACAGCAGCATAGCCACAGCCATGTGGCGGAAGCCTCGCTCGGTGTCTCTGGTGAAGATTTCGCCGTGATTGATGTCGCGTATCAGTCTGAAGAACACCCACCACAGATACAAGAAAAGACCGACCATAAACACCCCGATGATCATGGCGACAAAGTTGGTTATCGCTCCGTAGGCATCTTTCACTTCCACCACATGATAGTCTATGGCTGTAGGATTGAATGCAATAACACTCCCGTCGCGTTTGCTCACGGTCTTGAAAATATAGTTGGACAACTTTGGCTTGAGTTCGCAACTGGAGTAAACCATTCCTTCGTTGTTGACCTCTGCCCCCGCCTGGTTCCAACCGGCCATGAAGTCGCTGACTATAGAGTCGGCCCCCACGAAGAGGCTGGTGACAAAGCTCAACATGACCGATGCCAGCAGCAGGGCGCAAAGTAAGTTCATTCTTTTCATTTCACAGTTCTTTTTGGTGTTTATATTGACTTCTACGTTCTTCGCCGAATATTGAAAAAATATCATTTACTTATCTTTTTTCGATGTTGCAAAGATATGGGGTTTTATATAATCCGACAAGGAGAATAGTAATAAATTATCGAAAAACAATATATTTTTATCTTTTCTAACTAATTCTCATGTATGTGATCCAATCTGAGGTCACACCCAAAAGGTGTTGTATCCAAAGAGTTCCTTGTCTGATTACCCTACCTCCTTTAGGGGTTTCCACCTCAACGATTAGGGGTTTACCTTGGGAAAAAGCCTCTCTATGCCCTATCTTTGCCGTAGAAACAATAGAGAACGGTAAAGTTAGGTACAAACCATTTAATTGAAGACGACTATGAAACGATGGATGATGATGATGGCCATGATGATCGCGATAGCGACTTCGGCCTCCGCAATGTCTTACGAACAGGCACGCAGAGAAGCACTGTTCCTTGCCGACAAGATGGCTTACGAATTGCACTTGTCTGACGCACAGTATGAAGCCGTCTACGAAGCCAACCTCGACTACCTGATGTCGCTCAACGGCCGCAGGCAACTCTATGGTTCTTATTGGACCCGAAGGAATAATCTGCTAGAGATTATCTTGGCCCCTTGGCAGTATGCAGCATACGCCGCCGCCGATTATTTCTTCCGTCCAGTGTATTGGGCCAGCAACGCCTGGCAATGGCGCATCTATACTAGGTACGGCCACACGCGCTACTACCGCGAGCGT
The DNA here is from genome assembly GCA_041856205.1 of Prevotella sp. Taxonomy (GTDB): domain Bacteria; phylum Bacteroidota; class Bacteroidia; order Bacteroidales; family Bacteroidaceae; genus Prevotella. Next base: position 3,067 of record JBHAFS010000017.1, on the reverse strand, counting down.
CCCGCTGCCTATGTAGTCTACAAGGGTGGCAGGTCATTGGGCTATTACAAAGAACGCAACTGGCATAAGCCTGCCCGTCCCGACAACTGGAACCGCAGCAAGGTGTACAAGGAGCAAAGCAAAGTGTACAAGGAGCAAAGCAAGGTGTATCGCAAAGCCGAGAAAGAGCGTGAGAAGATGTACCGCAACGCCGAGAAGAACCGTCGCCACTTTGAGAAAGACATGCGTAAGGCCCAACGTGGAAACGGTCACAACAAGTGGTGAACCCGGCTGATTGATTGACCTATAGGGGGTACCTGTCACAGCCCTTGAGGCAGACAACACTCTTCAACAACGACAGCCGGCCAACGAGCTGACGTTGTTGGACAACAAGTATTTTTTCTAACCATCAATAAATTTGAAAGACGGACAGCGGGCCAAATGGGCCAGGCTGTCCGTCTTTCACAATGTAGGCCTATGACCATGGAGGCTGTGCACTGCCACAACATGCGTGTTCGGGATAGTAGTGCATGCAAATAACTCTAATTGTCTATCCTTGAACACAGACACTGTTGAGATAGTAGTCCCTGAAGTTTCGTTATGTGCCCAAGGGGATAGCATACGAGGATGGGCATTGTCTCGATTTCCGATGGACTGCCCTTGCGGTTGCGATAGCATGTTCCTTTATCATCATGGGAAAGCCATTGTAGTTTTGCCAGTTCGGCATTTAAATTCTTGTCAGACTCATCGATAATACAGAAAAATTCTATAATTATGTGCGTGACAACCAAGCACCCAACCATTTTGTAACTTATTTATTTTCAATGACAAAGACACAAGATTATAGTAAGATTGCCAACTTTTACAAGACATTTCTTATCCGGAACTCACTATACCATGTTATCCCCGATGTTCGGCTTGCTATAAAAAAGATTGTCCATTTGTTGGAACCTCTATCTTTTTTCTTTATTTTTGCTGAATCAATCAAACATAACCTAATCATGAAACATCTAAAATCATTTTCTATGCTGCTAATGGCAATGTCACTTTGTGCCAGCAATGTCTGTGCTCAGAACTTTGAAAGAGTAACTAATCTCGATGACCTCAAAGCAGGTGATGAATTGCTGCTGGTGTGGGAAGGTTCAAAAGGCGAGAATCTAGCTTTGGGCCCCAGGAACACCAAGGACACCTATAGGTTGGGAAAGGAAGTCATAATCCAAAATGATGTTATCTCTGATGTTGGCGAGGCACACGTCATACGTCTTGGCGGCGGGAAAGACGATTGGAGTCTGTATGATATTTTAGATGGGACGTATCTGGCCTTTGACGGCAAGGATGCGCTCGTGTCCAAGACCTATAATCTGTCAGATTATTGCAAATGGAAGATTTATGTCGAAAACCTAAATGAGAGGAAAACCATAAGGATCCAAAACAAGGGCAACCAAAAATACTATTTAATCAAAAATGCCTATTACCTCAATAAAAGCTTTGGCTGTCATACGGTCTACAGTAACGTCTACAGCACCTCCATCTTCAGAAAGGTCAACCCGCCTGTTAAGGATGTCACCCTGACCATGGGTGCCGTCGGATATGCCACATTATATTACGGCGACCTGGCACTGGTGGTGCCGGAGGGTGTCTCGGCTCACACTATGCGCGTGAAGAACGATCAGCTGGTATGGAGCAAGACTTATACTGCTGGCGCGACAATACCTCAGGCAACGGGTGTCGTACTCAAGGGACAGCAGGGCAGCTACACCTTCAAAGTATCACAGGCTGAAGGAGAAGCAGACGCGGCCAACATGCTCAAAGGAACCGATGAGGCTGCAACAACAACAGGAGGCGACAGCTATTTCTTCCTTTCCCCCGACCCGGACAATCCAGAAAACGTGGGCTTCTTCTGGGGAGCGGACAACGGCGGGGCGTTCACCAACGGAGCCCACAAGGCCTATCTGGCAGTACCCGAAGGTGCTTCGGCCAAGCGGGTCCGCGGTTATGCATTCACCTCGCAGACGACGGGTGTGGATGCCCTGCCCACCCGGTTCGATGCCACAGCACCCGGCGGTTCGCCAACCCTTGTCAACCTGTGGGGCCAGCAGGTCAGCAGCAGCTACAAGGGCATTGTGATCAAAAACGGAAAGAAATATATCTTGAAATAACACCAAGGAATCATGAAAAAATATATCCAACCCCGAATTCATATCACCACCATCCAGCATGACCCAAGCCTCATGACTGCCTCCATAGAGCAGATGGTTAATCATAAGCAGGCTGACCTGAGTACTCAACTCAGCAAGGAGCAGACATCTTTTGACTGGGAGGCGACCAACACTGGGCACACCAGCGTCTGGGACGACTGAGCAGCCACGTTGCGTTTCCCATCGCACGGTCTGCGCCCCATTCCTCTCGCATCGCAATCCCTTTCCCGGGCTCCTTTCCCCCACTTAATGAACACCAGGGTGGCCCGGCAAGGGCAGAGCGGTAACGCCGACTTGTCTCTAGACTTGAGAAGAAACCTCAGTCATCCTCAGGCTTGGAAGAAGGGGCGGCAGGCTTAGCCACAGAATCAGCGGCAGGGATGACGGACGAGACTGCATCATGGTATCAAGTACCGGGAACAACCTGATACGAGATTTCTTCATAGATGAACCGTAACGACCAATAAATCCGTGCAACTCATGGAGTCACACGGATTTATTGGTTTATAGTCAAACTTTCTTCACTTCCGCCGAGTAAGGATAGTCACTCTGTCATGGCAAGCGACCTTGTCATGGCCTGAGTCCCTCCACTTACTTCACATCTTCAAACTTATCCTACGCTGATTATCAGTGGGTTGCATTTTTATGGTACAAAAATGTTTCCTCAATTTGAGTAGTATTGATTAGAAAACATCTTGGATGTTATCATCTGAGTTAAGGGTGGTTCTATTAATTCATAAATTCGAGTGTAGGCCGTTCCGTTATAATAGCTTCTTCCGGAATCTCCCCCCCGATAGGGCTATGGTTCACAATAGTGTCCGTTTATCCGCTCATTGGCTTATTGATTTAGACGATTTGACATGTATGGACACAGTTATCCCTGCACATTG
>JBHAFS010000016.1:0-22444 GCA_041856205.1 Prevotella sp. | reverse complement strand
GAAACAAGGGAGGATTATATGGTCATGGCTGATGCTCTGATGAACAGGCAGTTATCTCAGCATGAAGCATAAACAAATTTTATGTAAAAGTTAAAAGCTACTATTTATGGGGGATATCGAAGAGTACTCAGCGCGAAAGCCCCATAAAATAAAGGGTGGGAAACTTTAGTTAGTAAAACAAAATTGTGCATCATGACCCTCTGTGTCATGTTGTTTGCGATGGTAACAAGAGCTATGGTCGCAGCCTCCACAACGACGGTAACGGCTTTGTGGGATTTCCAACATCAAAATCCAGCGAGTCTGAGTGGTATCGTTATCGAAGGCGATCAGAATCATGTAGCCTCCTCAAACTCAAGTATCAGTATGTTTGTCATTGCCAAAAGCGGTAAGTTTGCCGTCCGCACGAGCGATGCGCAACTCAACAAAGACACCTATCTCCGTATTCCTGTAAAGAGCACCAGCGATGTGGTGACCGTCGTTTCCTACCCCGGCTATCACAACTATACCATCAATGGTACGGCTGCGACCTCCAACACCACGACGCATACCGCCACTTCGGCTGAGGTGGCTCAAGGGTTTGTACAGCTGCAGGCTACAGCCACCAGCTATCTCTACAGCGTCAAGGTGGTGCAGCAGGTGGGCAGTGGGGAGACGACAACCGGCAGCTCGGCATCGTCGACAAGCGGCACCAAGGTCACTGCGCTCTGGGATTTTGAACATGTAGAGCCTTCGGCCCTGAGCGGACTCATACTCAATGGCGTGCAGGGACGCATCCCTTCGACGCTCAGCGACGTATCTATCTTCTGCATTGCACAGTATGGCAAGTTTGCCCAGCGCACCAGCGATGCACAGGTGAATGCCAAGACGGCCCTCAGGGTGCCTGTCACCAGCACCGGCGATGTGGTGACGGTGACCAGCTACCCCGGCTACCACAACTATACGATTGGAGGCAAGGCGGCCACGGCCGATGTGACCAACTATCAGGCCACGGCAACAGACGTGAGTCAGGGTTATGTCGTCATCTTCGGTACCGCCACCTCCTACTTACTGAGCATCAAGGCTGTGTTGAACGCCTACCAGGGCACTGGCCAACCCACCACTGGCACCGCCTCAGGCTCCACCACAACGGGTAGCACTACAGACAACACCACAACAGCCAGCGGCAACTTCACCGCCGTTAACCAAGACTATTACATTGTCAGTCCAGGAAGTGCCAGCAGTTTCCTCAGTGCCCTGGCAAAGGCCAATGGCAACACATCATCATCGCGGAAGTATATCTTCCTGCCCGATGGTGTCTACGACCTGGGGCAGACCTGTCTGACAGCCATCACCGGCAGCAAGATCTCGATCATCGGCCAGAGCATGGACGGCACCATCATCAGGAATGCCCCAGCCGTAGCCAATGAAGGAATCTCGAAGACAGCCACGCTACTCAACAATGGCAGCTACAACTATTTCCAAGACCTCACCATCGAGAACGCACTCGACTACTACAATGCCGGGTCTGCCGGACGCGCGGTGACCTTACAAGACAAGGGTAACTACACCATCTGCAAGAACGTAAGGCTGAAGTCGTACCAAGACACCTACTACAGCAATAACGCAAACGGGAAATTCTATTTTGAAGACAGCCACATCCATGGCACCGTCGACTTTATCTGCGGTGGCGGCGACGTGTTCTTCAATGAATGTACGCTGACCATTGAGCCCCGTACCAAGGACGGTTCCGGCTCATGCGTCATTGCAGCACCTTATACCCAAAGCAGCTGGGGATATGTATTCAACAACTGCGCTATCCAAAACAAGGCGGCAAGCTACAGTCTTGGCCGCGCATGGGGTGGAAGTCCCAGACTGGCATACATCAACACGAGTGTCAACGACACAAAGGTCATCTCTACCCGATTCACCGCAGCCGGCATGAACGTGCCCGCCTATTCGTTCAAAGAATACAACACCCATAAAGGCACGGTGGTGACTACCCCATCGAGCAACAAGGTGACGTTCACCCAAGGCACCACCTCAAAAACAATGGAGACCGTGCTCACTGCCACGGAAGCCGCCACCTATAAGCTGAGCAACGTTCTGGCCGGATGGATGCCCAATGAAGATGCCGCACAACTTAAAATGAGTAGCGTAAGTCAGAGCGGCAATACCATCATGTGGGGCAGCGTGGCAGGTGCCAGTTCTTATGCCATCTTCAGAAACGGCAGTTTTGTGACCATCGTAGGAAAAGGCACAACATCGTATATCATCAGCAACACTGGCACATACACCGTTCGCGCCTCCAACCCAATGGGTGGTTTCGGTACGGCGGCCAGCATCAATGTGTCTGCCATTGGCAGCAACACATCGTCGGGCTCTACCAGCGGCTCTGCATCAGGCATGAGCCAGTATGACCTCAATGCCCCTATTGGATGGGGTACTGTAGGCGGGACCATCAGCGGGAGCAAAGACCAGAATGTGGTGACGGTGCGCACTGCCGATGAATTTGTCAACGCCATGTCGGGCACGGCAGCCGCCACGATCTATGTGTCGGGCACGCTCACTTTTAGTGGACAGGTAGCCATCAATGGAGCACAGAACAAAACAGTGTATGGCCTGCCGGGGTCGGCACTCGTTAACCTTGTACATACCGGCGATGTCAGCAAAACCGGTATTCTGATGCTGAAAAACAGTAAGAACATCATCCTGCGCAACCTCACATTCAAAGGTGCCGGAGCATACGATATAGATGGCAAGGACAACCTCACGATACAAAACTGCACCTATATCTGGGTAGACCACTGTGACTTCCAGGATGGGGTGGATGGTAACTTCGACCTCAACAATGGTACCGACAATGTGAGCATCACCTGGTGTCGGTTCCGTTACCTCATTGCTCCCTGGGCAGGTGGGTCAGGTGGCAGCAACAACCACCGATTCTCCAACCTCATCGGTGGCAGCGACAGCAATGCCTCTGTAGATGCGGGCAAGCTCCGCATTACCTTCGCCAACTGCTGGTGGGATGAAGGCTGTGTGTCGCGCATGCCACGCGTGCGCTTCGGACAAGTACACATTGTCAACAGCCTGTTCTCTTCGAGTGTTGCCACTACTTGCATTGGCGCCGGCTACCGTGGTAACATCTACTTGGAGAAATCGGCCTTTACCTCCAGTGCTGCCAAAGCAAATGCCTGGGAGGTCTATGCCACCCGGAGCGGCTACACCGACTATAACATCACGGTGAGCGGAAATATAGGCACTGCTGACACGCAGAAACGCAGCGGCAGTTATGCCTATTTTAATCCAAGCAACAGCTATAGCTACTCTCCTTATGCTGCCAACTTGGTTGAGAGCGTGGTGGGCACCTATGCCGGAGCAACGCTGCAGTTCTCAGCCGGTGCCAAAGCATTGGGCACTTTCTCCAGCGAGACGACAGCAGTGGCAGATGTCAAGACTTCTACCAAACCGGCTAAGACGCTGTACTTCAACATCAACGGCACACCTCTGGATAGCCCCCAGAAGGGAACTAACATCGTGAAGAAGATTTATAGCAATGGAAAGACGACGGTTGAGAAGTTTGTTGTGAAATAATTCAAACCTCGCATGTAGCGACTTTTCCCTTTGTCGATGGGCACTTACTGAGCATGGTTCACGATCCTTCGATATGTCCAGCATTTCACCGTCTACTTGAAGATGCCCACAGCAAAGGGATAGTCTAACATCGACTGATCGAAAAAAGGCACTGCAACGGCCGGGAGGCTGTTACAGTGCCATATTTGATGAGGGCGTGCTCGTGGGTTATTCAGCAGGAACCTCGTACTTGCTGCCTGTAGCCTTCACCAGTTTGCGGCGGAAAGACTCGGGGTAGCCCGGACGACTCACACGCGCGCCGATGCCCTCTGGCGTGAGCTTGAACCTGCCGTTCTCCTCGGGGCGCACCGTCATGTCGTTGAACTTCACGATGAGGTAGGTGGCCAGTTGCTTCCACCGGCTGAGCATCTGGTCGGCCTGCTTGTTGCTATAGGTGTTGAGGTATTTCACGGCACTGGCGGGGTCGGACTGATACAGGGCCACGGCCTTGTCCTCGACCTCCTTCTGATGGGTAAAATAGCTGAGCTCCAGCGAGTCGCGCACCTCCCTGAGACTCGGGAAGAGCTGAGAGTAGCGCGGATAAACCATGTTGCTCACCCAGTTGCACACCCAGAAGGCATTGTCCATCGAAAAGTGCAGGCCATCGGCTCCGGGAGTGTTGTAGCATACGGGCTGCACGGTGTTGCCGCAGTAAACGGGTGTATAGGCCACCATATTGCCATCGTCGTTGCCAAACCAGAGCACACCACCCACCTGACGGGGCAGCCAGTCGCGCAGTTGTGCCACATAGCTGAAACCTGTCTGCTGGGTGCTCACGGGGCGCTCGTTGAAATATTTCTTGCCATCAACCTCAAACATCAACGGCGTGGGACGATAAGGCATCTGCCAGACGCCACCTCCCATGTCGGCACTGTCGAGGGCCATCGGCGTTCCTTCGTAGTGGTCGCGCATGGCCGTCTGCACATCCTGCACGCTGAGCTTCTTGTCGGGGATGACCCACAGCGGCATGTCTTCGGCATCCTTGTCCACGCCCAGGGCCCAAGGCAGATAGCGGTCCATGCCCTTGGCAAAGCGGTTGAAGAACGACCACGCACGGGCATCGCAGAAACGACGACCAGAGAAGTCGGGCTTGGCATAGGTGTTCTTCCAGTTGAAGTCGGCATCCTTGCCAGTGTACCAGCCCTTGCTGCGGGCAAAAGACACCACATCCTTGGCATAGAGCACATTGGCCTTGTCTTTCATATCAAACTTACCGATGCGACTCTGGTTGGCGTGTGCGCTGATGGCATTGTCGGGGATGCGCACGGCCACCCATACCACACCCTTGGAGCCCGGTCCCTTGCCCTGCATCTCCATGATCCACGCCTCGTTGGCGTCGCAGATGGTGAAGGTCTCACCGCCTGAGCAATAGCCATAGGTCTGGGCCAGCGTGGTCATCACCTTGATGGCCTCGCGGGCTGTCTTCGAACGCTGCAGTCCGAGGTAGATGAGAGAGCCGTAGTCGATGCCGCCCGTGGTGTCGACCATCTCCTCGCGACCGCCGTAGGTAGTCTCGCCGATGGATACCTGATACTCGTTGATGTTGCCGATGACGTTATAGGTCTCGGGCGCCTCGGGAATCTTACCGATATACTTATGGGTGTCCCAGTCGACAATGTCGCGCATCTCGCCCTTGGCATGCTTGCCGGCGGGATAGTGGCACAGGCCGATGAAGAGTCCGTAGTCGTCGGCATTGTACGAGCAGATGACCGAGCCATCTGTCGAAGCCTTCTTGCCCACAATGAAATTGGTGCATGCCATAGATGCCGTGGCTGCCATGAGGAAGGCTGATAAGAGCATTTGTTTTTTCATACGTATGGTTTTAGGTTTAACAATCTGTTCAGTCGCAAGCCTTGAAGCTCATGTCGAGGCCCTTCACGCTATGGGTGAGCGCCCCCACGCTGATGAAGTCGACACCTTGCTCGGCATAGTCGCGGATGGTATCGAAGGTGATCCCGCCCGACGACTCCGTCTCGTAACGGTGGTCGATGAGTTCGACCGCCTTCTTGGTGTCGGCCACGCTGAAGTTGTCGAGCATGATGCGGTCTACGCCACCCTTGTCGAGCACCTGCTGCAGCTCATCGAAGTTGCGCACCTCGATCTCGATCTTCAGGCTGAGCCCCTTCTCCTGCTGGTAGGCGTGGCAGCGGTCGATGGCTGCGGCGATGCCTCCGGCAAAGTCGACATGGTTGTCCTTGAGCAGAATCATGTCGAAGAGTCCGATGCGATGGTTGGTGCCACCACCAATCTTCACGGCCTGCTTCTCGAGCATACGCATGCCCGGGGTGGTCTTGCGGGTGTCGAGCACACGGGTGCCGGTACCTGCCAGGCGTTCTACATATCGGTGTGTCATGGTGGCGATGCCGCTCATGCGCTGCATGATGTTGAGCATGAGGCGCTCGGTCTGGAGCAGCGAGCGTGTCTTGCCACTCACCACCATGGCGATGTCGCCCACCTTTACGGGCGTGCCGTCCTCGATGAGTACCTCCACCTGCAATGTGGGGTCGAAACGGGCGAACACCTTGCGGGCAACGTCGATGCCGGCCAGGATGCCGTCTTCCTTGATAAGGAGGTGGCTCTTGCCCATGGCGTCGGCCGGGATGCAGCAAAGGGTAGTATGGTCTCCGTCACCAATGTCTTCGGCAAAGGCGAGGTCGATGAGACGGTCTTCAAGTTCGTTTACTGATAACATTTCTTATTCTGTTTTGGTTCTACGATTCGTTTTCTTCTCTAAGCGTGGGCTACTACTATTGTGGCCGCGGTTCCTGCGGGGCAGGTGAGAACCTGCGCGCCGGCCCGTCAGACATGGGTCTGTCGGTTGCGGGCACCTTGTTGATCATGAGTCGGCCGGTGTCGCGACGCACTTGGGGCGAGTCGGCCGGCGATACCGCAGCGGGTGTATTAGAGGCTGGCTTGGTGGCTGAGCGATGACACCGCAACAGATGTATGCGGCTGATACTCATCAACTGCAACGTGGTGGTAGAGTTGTCGGCCATCATGCTCTTGTTGAGCATGAACATACCTTTCACGCTCTTCACCCCTAGGTTGTTGCGGTCTTCGACCATCAGCGAGAGGTCGGTAGGCGATGAGAGATGCACCACCTGGGAGGCGGTGCTGTCGTTAGCGAAGACCACTGCCAACACGGCAACGCCGTCGCGCGACCCATCCTGGAAGATAAAGTCGGTGTGGAAGGTCAGAATGAAGCCGTCGCCCTTATGGATGGTAGAATCGGCCTTATATTCGAAGTTATAATAGTTGTAAGGTGCAATGGGAATGAGGGCCAGCGTCTTCTCGCCCTGCCAAATGTCAACCGTGTCGCCCGACACCGAACCGGTGTTGAGAGTGATGGCCCCGGTGACTCCCATGGCATCGGCATCGTCTTTCAGTCGATTGGCTATATTCTCGTAAATGCCGTGCAACACGTCGGCATGACGCATATAATATACCATCGAACTGTCGAAGTCGGCCTGGGTCACTTTATACTTCTTCAGCACGGCTTCGCGATAGGCCACCACATTTTGGGCGTAATCGCCGGGAGCCTGCTGGGCCATGGCATCGGCCAGATGGTAGTCGTAGAGCAAGTCCTCAAGCTCGCCGGGGGAGATATACTTTGAGGGCACCGTGGGTTTGCATCCTACGGCCACCGACAGCAGGAATACCCCCAGCAATATCATCATGCTTTGGTATAATCCTTTCATCTCATGCTCCTCCCATTTTCTCAGTCTTTAGATCTCTTTGTCTTGGCCTTGCGTGCAGCTTCCTGCTCGCGCTCGCGTACCTCATGCTCGGCCTTCACTTGCTCGGGTGTCTTGCGCTTCAAGGCGATATTGACCGTATCGCCAATGCCCTCCATATCGGTACGACAAAAGATCAGCAGGAGAAACACACCCACAGAGATGCTGGCATCGGCAAAATTGAACACCGGCGAAAAGAAGATAAACTCATTGCCTCCCACCCAAGGCATCCAGTCGGGCCAGGTGGTCTGGATGATGGGAAAATAAAACATATCGACTACCTTACCCATGAGAAAGTCGGCATAGCCTGTACCAAAGGGTACAAAATAAGAGACATAGTAAGGCGACGATGCGTTGAAGATGAGCCCGTAAAACATTGAGTCGAACATGTTCCCCGCGGCCCCAGCCACGATCATCGACAACAAGACGATATACCTGGTGCGGCATTGCTGACGCACAGCCTGCCAAATATACCAGCCGATGACCGTGATGGCCACCAGACGCAGGATACTCAGAAAGAGCTTGTTGATGAACGTCATACCATAGGCCATACCGTTGTTCTCGATGAACGTGATATGGAACCAATCGGCCACGGCAATCGACTCGCCGAGCGACATGGTGGTCTTCACCTCAATCTTGATGATCTGGTCGATCACTAGGATGGCAATGACAATCAACCAAGCCATCCTACCATCAGTCAAACCTATCTTTCTTTTTTCCATCTACTATTTCTTTCGGGCATTCTTAGAGGCAACACTCAGTGTGGCGTGAGGCACCACACGCAGGCGCTCCTTGGGGATGAGTTCACCTGTGATACGGTCGATGCCGTAGGTCTTGTTCTGGATACGAATCAAGGCAGCCTCCAAGCCCTGGATGAACTTCTGCTGGCGCTGGGCCGTCTGGATGAGGTTCTCACGCTGTATCACGTCAGTTCCTTCTTCAAGGGCCTTGTAAGTGGGTGCCGTGTCGGCATCGGTGTTGCTGTCGGCGTTCGACAACTGGCGCATGGCGTCGTTGTAACTCTCCTTTGCAACCTTTAGTTTCTCATTGATGATCTGTCGAAACTCCTCGAGTTCATCGTCAGAATAGCAGACTTTATACTCCATGTTTTGATATAATATGAAGGTATATCAACAAAATGTCCCATCCGGCTCTCTTGGGGAGAGGCAGATGAGACACATTGTAATTACTGATTCTTCTCTACTTTGATGTTCAACTTAAACTCATCGAACTCAGCCTCTGCGCCGTCGTTGGCAGCCACCGCTATTTCGTCGGCGAGCACCTGCGACTTGATATAGTCGCCATAGCCCTTGATGGCTGCATCGGTCTCGGCGTTGGGGGCCACCGTCACCTTGATGCGGTCGGTGATCTCGAGGCCAGTCTCCTTGCGGAGGTTTTGTATGCGGTTGACCAATTCGCGCGCCATGCCTTCCTGACGGAGGGCATCGGTGAGTTCCACCTCCAGTGCCACCGTGAGGTTGCCCTCGTTGCTGACGAGCCAGCCGGGGATGTCCTCAGAAATGATCTCCACATCGGCCACGTCAACCACGATACGCTGTCCGTCGAGGTCAAAGCTGTAGCTACCGTTGGTCTCCAGTTCGGCAATCTCTTCCTGCGACAAACTATCCATCTTGGCAGCCACGCCCTTCATCGACTTGCCGAACTTCTTGCCCATCACCCTGAAGTTGCACTTCACCTTCTTCACCAGGATGCCCTGGCCTTCGGCAAAGGTGATATCCTTAACATTCACCTCGCTCATGATAAGGTCTTTCACAGCCTCGATGTGCGCCTTCTGGCTGGCATCGGCCGGAATCATGATCTGCTGCAGCGGCTGACGCACCTTGATGTTGACCTTGCGCCGCAGGGCAAGCACCATAGAGGTGATCTTCTGAGCCATGCCCATGCGCTGTTCCAGGTCGCTATCGGTCAACGACGCGTCGGCAACGGGGAAGCGCTCAAGGTGCACCGACTCCAGTTCGCCGCCGAGGTCATTGTAGAGCTGGTCGGCAAAGAAAGGTGTGAAGGGAGCTACCAGCTTGGCGACGGTCATCAGACAGGTGTAGAGGGTGTTATAGGCTGCGAGCTTGTCGTCGCTCATCTCTTTGCCCCAGAAACGCTTGCGGTTGAGGCGCACATACCAGTTGCTAAGATCGTCGTTGACAAAGCTGTCGATCAGACGGCCGGCACGCGTGGGGTCATAGTTCTCGAGCTCTGCGGTGACACCCTGCACCAGGGTGTTGAGGCTCGACAATATCCACCGGTCGATCTCTGTGAGACTATTCTTCGATGCCTCCAAAGTCGTGGCGGCAGGATCGTAGCCGTCGACGTTGGCATAGAGGGCGAAGAAGCTATACGTATTATATAAGGTGCCGAAGAATTTGCGACGGCACTCGTCCACCCCGTTGGGGTCGAACTTCAGGTTGTCCCACGGCTCGCTGTTGGTCATCATATAGAACCGCACAGGGTCGGCACCGTTTTTACCAATCATCTCGAAAGGATCGGTCACGTTGCCCACGTGCTTGCTCATCTTGTTGCCTTTGGCATCGAGCACCAGGCCCGAAGAGATGACATTCTTGAAGGCCACCGTGTCGAATACCATCGTGGCGATGGCGTGCAGCGTGAAGAACCAGCCACGCGTCTGGTCTACACCCTCATTGATGAAGTCGGCGGGGAAGAATGCAGGAGCCACCGGCTTGCCCTGGTAGATGCTGTGTACCAATTCGTCGCGGTAGTCAGCCTCGCTCTTGCCGGTAGCCTTCAGTTCCTCGGCGTTCATCTCGCCCTCAAAGGGATAGTGCAGCTGAGCATAGGGCATCGAGCCAGAATCGAACCACACATCAATGAGGTCGCTCTCGCGGTGCATAGCCTTGCCGTCGTCGCTCACAAGCACTATATAGTCGATATAAGGACGATGGAGGTCGATCTTGTCGTAGTTCGCCTGCGAATAGTCGCCCACCACAAAGCCGTTGTCCTTCAGCGGGTTGCTCTTCATGATGCCAGCAGCCACCGACTTCTCTATCTCGGCATATAGTTCCTCTACTGAACCGATGCATTTCTCATTGCGGTCTTCGTCACGCCAGATGGGCAGCGGCGTGCCCCAGAAACGCGAGCGCGAAAGGTTCCAGTCGTTGAGGTTCTCCAGCCAGTTGCCAAAACGGCCCGTACCCGTCGACTCAGGCTGCCAGTTGATGGTCTTGTTGAGTTCCATCATGCGTTCCTTGGCAGCGGTGTCGCGGATAAACCAGCTGTCGAGCGGATAGTAGAGCACCGGCTTGTCGGTACGCCAGCAGTGGGGGTAGCTGTGGACGTGCTTCTCGATCTTGAAGGCCGTACCCTCCTGTTTCATCTCCATGCAGATCACGATGTTAAGGTCTTCAGCCTTTTCAGAGGCCTTCACGTCCCACACACCGTTGGGGTTGAACTTGGGATCATAGGAGTTTTTCACATAGTCGCCGGCATGGTGGCCGTAGGCGGCAAGGTCGACACAGTGGTCGATGAAGTTGGCATCAAGCTCGTCGATGACATAATACTTGCCCTGCAGGTCAACCATGGGGCGTGTCTCAGCCTTCTTGTTGATCAGGTAGAGACCGGGCACATGAGCGTCACGGGCCACCTTGGCATCGTCGGCACCAAAGGTCGGGGCGATGTGTACGATACCCGTGCCATCCTCGGTGGTCACATAGTCGCCCGGTATCACACGGAAGGCGGCATCGTCCATCTCCACGAACGCATCGCGGCCGTCCACGGCCACAAACACCTTCTCGGGATGCTCGGCGGCATACTGGTTGACGAATTCTGCGGCCAGGTCGCCAGTCCGCTCGCACGGCTTCACCCAACGCATGAGCTGCTGGTAATGGAGCCCAACGAGGTCGGCACCCTTCAGGCGCTCGATGATGCGCCAGGGGCACAGCTTCTTCTCCTTGTCGAAAGGCATAAGCTCACCCTCCTTACATTCCTGCTCAGGATTGAGATAGGCGGCCAGACGCGCCTCGGCCATAACGAGGGTCATGGGCGTGCCATCGTAGGGGTTATACGACTCAACCACCACATAGTCGATCTTCGGCCCCACGCAGAGCGCCGTGTTCGAAGGCAGTGTCCAGGGCGTGGTGGTCCAGGCCAGAAAGTAAGGCTTGCCATGCTTCGTCCATTCGGCCTTGGGGTCGGTAATGAGGAACTGGGCCGTCACCGTGGTGTCCTTCACGTCGCGGTAGCATCCGGGCTGGTTGAGCTCGTGGCTCGACAGTCCCGTGCCGGCGGCAGGCGAGTAAGGCTGGATGGTGTAGCCCTTATAGAGCAGACCCTTGTTGTAAAGCTGCTTGAGCAGCCACCAAATGGTCTCGATGTATTTGTTGTCGTATGTGATATAGGGATGGTCGAGATCGACGAAATAGCCCATCTTCTCGGTCAGTTCGCGCCATTCGGCCGTAAACTTCATGACGTTCTCGCGACAGCGGCGGTTATAGTCCTCTACCGAGATATACTTATCGGACTCTTTATTGTCAATATCCTTCTTGGTGATGCCAAGTTCTTTCTCTACGCTAAGTTCTACGGGCAGTCCGTGGGTGTCCCAGCCCGCCTTGCGCTTGACCTGGAAACCCTGCATCGTCTTGTATCGGTTGAATGTATCCTTGATGGCACGGGCCAGTACATGATGGATGCCCGGATGACCGTTGGCAGAGGGAGGACCCTCAAAAAATATGAACTGAGGACAGCCTTCCCGCTCGTCTATACTCTTATGGAAGATATCGTTTTTCTCCCATTTCGCTAATACCTCATCATTGGTCTTGGTCAAATCAAGGCCACTATGTTCGGTAAATTTCTTAGCCATAAATTATTCTTTCTTTACCTTAATAATAAATTTCGCGCAAAGGTATAAAAAAAATATAGATTCTACAAATTTTTAACTACCTTTGCATATAAAACGTTAAACCATGGATATCAAGAAAGCGCAATATGTCATATCATCGCCCACGGTGAGCAAATGTCCGGAAGATTCAAAGCCTGAGTTTGCATTTATCGGGCGCAGTAATGTGGGCAAGTCGAGCCTGATCAACATGCTCTGCAACCATAAGGGACTGGCCAAGACTTCGTCTACACCGGGCAAGACCCTGCTCATCAACCACTTTATCATCAACGACGAATGGTACTTGGTCGACCTGCCGGGCTACGGCTATGCCAAGCGCTCCAAGACAGTCATCGAGAAACTCGACCGGATGATACGGTCGTACATCCTGCAGCGCGAGCAGCTGGCCAACGTATTCGTGCTCATCGACGTACGTCACGAGCAGCAGAAGGTCGACCGGGAGTTTGTCGACTGGCTGGGCCAGAGCGGCATACCCTTCTCCATTGTCTTCACCAAGGCCGACAAGCTGGGCCGCGTGAAGGCCTCCGAGAATGCCGACCGATGGATGAAACGTCTGCTCGACACCTGGGAGACGCTGCCCCCCTACTTCATCACCAGCGCCGAGAAAAGAACCGGCCGCGACGAGGTTCTCGACTACATCGGCCAGGTGATCAGCGATATTAAGGCCCTATAAACACTTATTCAACAAAAAGCACAGGCATGTGATGGCAAAATATTGTATATCAACATGTCATAGGCATGGCATATTTATATAGAATGACCCCATTTCTAGACGTACAAAACCTCACCAAGTCATTTGGTGCGTTGGTTTTATTCCAGAATATCAACTTCTCGGTAGGCGAAGGCCAGAAAGTGGCCCTCATCGCCAAGAACGGCACCGGCAAATCGACCTTGCTCGAGATTCTTGCCGGACACGAGGGCTACGACAATGGCTCTATCATCTTCCGCAATGATATACGCATCGGATACCTCGATCAGTCGCCCAAGTTCGCCCCTGACGAGAGTGTGCTTGACGCCTGTTTCAACCATCAGGGTGACCCCGAGCGCATCCTCAAGGCCAAGCAGATACTCACCCAGCTCCACATCGACGATCTCAACCAACCGATGAAGCAACTCAGCGGCGGACAGCAGAAGCGTGTGGCGCTGGCCAACGCGCTCATCACCGAGCCCGACTTTCTCATCCTTGACGAACCCACCAACCATCTCGACCTTGAGATGATCGTATGGCTCGAAGGCTTCCTGTCGCGCTCCACCCTCACCCTGCTCATGGTTACCCACGACCGGTATTTTCTCGACCGCGTGTGCAACCTCATCCTCGAACTCGACAACGAGACCATCTACACCTACCGTGGCAACTATAGTTATTATCTAGAGAAACGCCGCGAACGCATTGACAACCAGCGGGCTGAGGTGCAACGGGCAAATAACCTATACCGTACCGAACTGGAATGGATGCGCCGCATGCCACAGGCCCGAGGCCACAAGGCCCGCTACCGCGAGGAAGCCTTCTACGAACTCGAGGCCAAGGCCCGCCAGCGCATCGAGGAACGACAAATACGGCTGAAGGCCGGCAACATCTATATTGGGTCTAAAATCTTCGAGTGTCAATATGTCTCTAAACAGTTTACCGACAGCGAGGGCACCAAGAAGGTCATCCTCAAAGATTTCTATTATAACTTTGCCCGCTTCGAGAAAATGGGTATCGTAGGCAACAACGGCACCGGAAAATCGACCTTCATCAAGATGCTGCTGGGCATCGTGCCGCCCGACGAGGGACGTTTCGACATCGGCGAGACCGTCAGGTTCGGCTATTTCTCGCAGGACGGACTGAAGTTCAATGAGCAACAGAAAGTCATCGACATCATCACCGACATTGCCGACTACATCGACCTGGGTGGCGGGCGCAAGATGACGGCCTCACAGTTTCTGCAATACTTCATGTTCTCGCCCGAACAGCAGCACAACTACGTCTATAAGCTCAGCGGCGGCGAGCGCCGCAAGCTATACCTCTGCACGGTGCTCATGCGCAACCCCAACTTCCTCGTGCTCGACGAGCCCACCAACGACCTCGACATCCAGACGCTGCAGGTGTTGGAGGAATACCTCCAAGACTTTCCCGGCTGTGTCATCGTGGTGAGTCACGACCGTTACTTCATGGACAAGGTGGTCGACCATCTGCTGGTGTTCCAGGGCGAGGGTGTCGTCAAGGATTTCCCCGGCAACTACACCCAGTATCGCGACTGGTCGGCCATGAAGTCGAAGGAAGATATCGAGGCGCGTAATGCCAAGGGGGGCAAGAACCCCGACGGCGGACCGGCCGCCAAGAAAGACTACCATCACGACACCCGCCGACGAATGTCGTACAAAGAGAAACGCGAATTTGAACAGCTCACCCTCGACATCGAACAACTGGAGGCCGAGCAACAGAAAATCAACGAGGCCCTTTGTGGCACTGCCCTCTCGGTCGACGAAATCACCACCCTGAGCAAGCGCCTGCCCATACTTCAAGAAGAACTCGATGAAAAAAGTATGAGATGGCTGGAGCTCAGCGAACTAGAGTAGATGGCCCATGACAAGACGCATAACGATAGTCGTGATGGCATTGCTGCTTGCAGCTGCCGCCTTTGCTGAGGAGCGTTACGACAAGAAACTGCTCCAGCGCGTCTATCGTTATGCCTCGACCATTGACACCACAAACATCGCCGGCACACAGACCTACGACTACAGTAGGTTCTTGTTTCGTGTCGAGCGAAGAAACCCCACCCTACTGCTCGTGCCTTCCGTCTATGCCATTGCCAGAGGCGCACAGCGCGAGTACACCGGCGAAACCTATAGCCGCATCACATACCATAGCATCAACAACTTCGACACCAAGACACTGCTCCGCGTGACTACCGTGCCCCACCGGCGCCTGGCCATGAGCGTACTGCAGAAATACCTCAAGCCCAAAATCTACGACAAGACCATCATCGACGACTATCTCATCTCGCCCTTCCATCATACCAACCGCCGTTTCTATCGCTACCGCACCACCTTCATGCTCGATGGCACTGTGCGCATCACCTTCACCCCACGACGCAAGAACACACAGCTCGTGGGCGGAGAGGCCTTTGTGGATTACTATACCGGAAGAATCATTAGGTGCATTCTTACAGGCGAGTATGACATGGTGAGGTTCTGGCTCAATATCGAGCTTGGCACGGAGGGCTATAAGTCGTTGCTGCCTGCCAAGTGTGACCTCCGCACCCGTTTCAGTTTTCTCCAGAGCAAGATAACCTGCCATTTTGTTTCCTACCACTGGCTGCCCAAAGTGCTCAACGACAGCATCACCAACGAGAACGACATGATCAGAATGTTCTGGGTCAGGCCCGACACCCTCGACCCTACAGAGCAACTGATCTACGAACAGGCTCTGAGGACCAAGGTTAGGAACGATTCGATACAACACGCCAATCCTAATCAACACCAAAAGAAAAACTGGGTGAAAGAGGTGCTATGGGATGCTGTGGGCGACAAGATGCTCAACCGCATACGTTCCAACTTTGGCACCGACAACCAGGGCTACATCCGCATGAACCCCATCCTCAACCCACTCTACATGGGCTACGACCACCACCGCGGCTTTACCTATAAGTTTGATGTGCGCACCCATTATCGCCTTACCGACAACAGCGAGATCTCTACCCGCTTCAAGGCCGGATACGCCTTCAGACAAAAACAGTTTTACTTCCGCATGCCCACTTATTATTACTTCAACAAGCGCCGCAATGGTTACGTGAAACTCGAAGTGGGCAACGGAAACCACATACGAAGCAAGTCGGTGCGCAAAGATATCGAGCAGGAGATACCCGATACAACCGGCATGAATCTCCCTGATTTTGAATTACTCAACGAGTTTCGACAAACAGATGCTCGAATACAAGTCAACTACGACCTCACGCCCAAGTTCAGCATACAGTTGGGTGCCCTCTACCAGCATCGCCAGGCCATTAACCGCAAGGCCTTCCAGGAGCTGGGCTGGCAATCGAACTTCAAGTCGTTCTCGCCCGTTATCGAACTCGAATATCGACCATGGGCATGGGCAGGGCCTATCTTCACGCTCGACTACGACCGCAGCATCAAGGGCATGCTCCACTCCAACACAGGCTACGAGCGCTGGGAATTCAACGGCGAGTATATTCACCAAATCAACAAGCTGCAGTCGCTGCAGATGCGTCTCGGCACCGGTTTCTATACCTGGAAAGACCGACGGGCCTATTTTCTCAACTATGAGAACTTCCAAGAAAACAATATCCCTGGCGGATGGAACGATGACCTGAGCGGCGAGTTCCAGCTCCTACGCAGCGAGACCTTCAACAACTCAGAATATTATGTCAGGGCCAACCTCACCTACGAGAGTCCACTGCTATTGCTCAGTTGGATTCCATTGGCGGGTCATTATGTAGAGATGGAGCGCATCTATGTCTCGGCACTCGACGCCAAGAAGGTACATCCCTATATCGAGGTGGGCTACGATTTCACCACACGTATCATGTCGGTAGGCACCTTCTTCAGCAACGGACGCGGCAACCGCACCTTCGGCGTGAAGTTTGGTTTTGAGCTCTTTCGCCACTGGTGAGCCCGATGGGCGCAAGTGTCTGTAGCATACCTACAAATGATTATTTATCACCAAAAAACTTGCTGAAACAAGATTAAATACCTAACTTTGCAAAAGGTATAAATAAAACAAACGGATGAAAACCATTACAGAGCATGTCTCCTACGTAGGAGTCAACGATAGAATCAAGGCAAAATTCGAAGGTCTCTGGCCCTTGCCTTCCGGTGTATCTTACAATTCTTATCTCATTGACGACGACAAAGTATGCCTCATCGACACCGTCGAGGTCGATTTCTTCATGCAATTTCTCGAAAAGGTACACGAGGTTATCGGCGACCGCCCCATCGACTATGTGGTCATCAACCACATGGAGCCCGACCACAGTGGTTCGCTCACCCTGCTCCGCAAATACTATCCCAACGTGAAGGTGGTGGGCAATAAGAAGACCTTCGGCATGGCCGCTGGATTCTATGGTATCACCGACGGTGCCGTGGAGGTGAAGCATGGCGACACCCTCGAGCTGGGGCATCACACCCTCAAGTTCTATATGACCCCGATGGTGCACTGGCCGGAGACCATGATGACCTACGACCTCACCGACCGCATGCTCTTCTCGGGTGACGCCTTCGGCAGCTTTGGAGCACTCAACGGCGGCATTCTCGACACCGAGATCGACACCGACTGGTGCTGGCACGAGATGATACGCTACTATTCGAACATCGTGGGCAAATATGGCACACCCGTGCAGAATGCCCTTCGCAAGCTGGCCGACGTGCCCATCGACTATATATGCTCCACCCACGGCCCCGTATGGCACGAGCATGTGGATAAGGTGGTGAAGCTCTACGACCGCATGTCGAAATACGAGACCGACCCCGGACTCGTGATTTGCTATGGCACCATGTATGGCAACACCGAGCGCATGGCCGAAGTAGTGGCCGAAGCCGCCAGCCGTGAGGGTGTGAAGAACATCAGCCTGTACAATGTCTCCACCACCCACCACTCATATATCCTGCGTGACATCTTCCGCTTCAAAGGTCTCATCGTGGGTGCCCCCACCTATAATAACGGCCTCTACCACGAGATGGATGTACTGTTGCAGGAAGTGGCCAACCGCGACATCAAAAACCACTGCATCGGTTGGTTTGGCAGCTTTGCATGGGTGGGCCAGGCTGTCAAGAAGATTGGCGAGTGGAACGAGAAAGCCATCCACTTCGAGCCCGTGGGCACACCCGTTGAGATGAAGCAGGCTCTCACCGCCGACACGCGTCTGCAGTGCGAACAGCTTGGTCGGGCCATGGCCCAGCGCCTGCTCTCAGAGTAAGCATTACCCAATATACAATGCTCATGCCGAGCATACACCATAAACCCCGAAAGATGTTATCCATCTTTCGGGGTCATTACGTTTTAGCACATCCTTGGCAAAGAGAATCCTAAAACAATCTAACCATTACTGCATCTCCGAAGAAATATGCCTCCGGGTATATGCCTACAGTGTGGCAAGAATATCCTCCACCATTTGCTCCTCGGTAAGGTGATTGTCACGGAGAAGGTCGTTGACATCGTAACGGTCGTAGAGCTGCTTTCGAACACCAAAGTTGAGCACACGCATGGCCGTGGGACCATAATGACGGGCGATGCGTTCGCCGAATCCACCATCGAGGGTACCATCCTCGAGGGTTGCCACCAGTTGATGGTCATCGAGCAGACTGTCGAGAAAGGCTGTGTCGGTACCCGACAAGTAGCGTGGGTTGATGAGTGTGGCGTCGATGCCTCTGTGGCGCAGTACACGCATCAGGGCCTCTCCCTTCTGAAAGAAGTCACCTGCGGCAATGATGGCCACGCCACTGCCACGATGCACCACCTGATAGCGGTCAAGCAGACTATAGTCGGTATCGTAAGTCTCGTCGCTGTGTGCCACACTCATGGCAGGCACACGGATGGCCACGCTGTAACGGTCTTGACGGATGGCCCAGTCTTCCATGGCTTTCCACTCCTCCCACGTCGTGGGGGCGAGATACACGAGGTTTGGAATGTGACTGAGCATGGCGATGTCGAAGAAGCAGATGTGGGTAAAGTCGTTCATGCCGTAGATGCTGGCCCCCATCACATTGATGACGGCGGGATTGCTGTTGACGGCAAGGTCTTGGCACAGCTGGTCGTAGGTACGCTGCAAGAAGGTGGCGTAGGTGGTATACACCACGTGTGCGCCGCCCTTGGCAGCTCCCGAGGCCAAAGCCACCCCTTCTTCCTCGGCAATGCCCACATCCACATACTGGCTTCCGAGGCGCTGGCGACGGTCGGCCGTAAAGCCGAAGGCAGCAGGCACCGCAGAGGTGACCACCAGCAGTCGCGGGTCTTCGGCCGCCTTCTGCTCCAGATACTCGCCCATGAGCTTACCGTAGCTCTCGCCAGTATAGCGCTCAGGGTTGAGCAGATGGCCGGTAGCCACGTCGAAGGGCATGCTGTAATGCCAGGGCTCCTTGTGCTCCGTGGCAGGCAGATAGCCGTGTCCTTTCTCGGTGTGCAGATGAACGACGATGGGGTGATCGATATCTTTCACGCTAGCGAAGGCACTGACAAGACTGCTGATGTCGTTGCCCTCTTCCACATACATATAGTCGAAGCCCATGGCACGAAACAGATTGTCGGTCGCCTTGCCGCCGGTACGGCGCAGCTCAGCCAGGCTGCGGTAGAGCCCACCGTGATTCTCGGCGATACTCATCTCGTTGTCGTTGAATACCAGGATGAAGTTGGTGCCCGTCTCGGCCGCTGTGTCCATACCCTCGAAGGCCTCGCCTCCCGACAGCGACCCATCGCCGAGCACAGCGATGACGTTATGGTGCTGGTGCAGCAAGTCGCGGGCTTTCTGCAGTCCGGAGGCCAGTGCTACGGATGTAGAAGTGTGGCCTATCTCAAAGTTGTCGTATTCGGGATTCTCGGTGGGCGAGCTGTATCCAGATATGCGGTCCATGGCGCTGTCATCGAGAAAACCGTCTTTGCGGCCCGTGAGCATCTTGTGCGGGTAGCTCTGGTGTGACACGTCGAAGACAATCTTGTCGTCGGGGGCGTCGAACACATAGTGCAAGGCTATGGTAGCCTCGGTGAATCCGAGGTTGGGACCAACATGTCCGCCATGTCGACTCACACGGTTGAGCACACCCTGGCGCACCTCATCGGCCAGGATGTTGAGTTCTGAAATACTGAGACCCTTGAGGTCTTTAGGACTGTTAATGTTGTCGATAATCATCTTCTTACCTTAATTATATACCTATTGTCTTCCTTATTGTGGTGCAAAGGTAAAAGTTTCTGCGTTTGGCGTAGCTACCTGTTTCGTTGAAAAAAATACCATTATTACGGATAAGACACTAGCCCGCCAAAACACTTCCCGGTATCACCGCACGTAACTAAGAGATGTTATCCTAACTGGTCGAAATACAATAACAAAATCCCGAGACCATTCTCGGGATTATCATGTTATGTTGCCTGTGCCATCTGCACACCGCCAATATGTTATTCTGTTACTCTGTCTTTAGAACCACCCACACTGCCAGTTTAAGATATTCTTTTACTCTGTCTTTACCCCCCTACCGACGGTTATCGCCTCGAGCAATTGACCATCGAGGGTATAGATGCTGATGGTACCGTCTTCCATGAGGGCGTAGGTGGGAGGATTGCCGCCTTTGGGGAAGGTGATGGAGCCGGTGTTGCATATTACCGAGCCCTCGTCCTGGCTCAGCTCCCACAGATGGGTGTGGCCGTAGACCACGGCATCAAAACGCCCTTTGGGCAGGTGGCCCTTGTGATAGACATGTCCGTGGGTGAGCAGGATACGGCGGCCACCGTCGACCAGCAACACATAGTCGCTCATCATCGGAAAGTCGAGCAGCATCTGGTCTACCTCGGCATCGCAGTTGCCACGCACGGCCACAATATCGTCGGCCATGCCGTTGAGCACCTCGGCAATGCCCTTGGCATCTATGCCCTCAGGGATGCTGTTTCTGGGTCCGTAGTTGAGAATGTCGCCCAGCACCACCAGCATGTCGCAGTGCTGCTCGCGATAGACGTCCAATACCTTGTTGAGCCGCGGCAGTGAGCCGTGGATATCCGATACAAATAGATACTTCATTGTTTCAGTTTAAAGACTGTTTAACCCTCAGCGCGCCGGTTGGCACATAACGCCAGCTCGCCACGCCAGGAAGTTGTCAAGAATACTGACGGCGCAAGTCAGTTGCGCAAGAAATTCTTGAGGTCGGTGTTCTTCGTCATGCGGCAGATCTTCCTGATGGCCTTGTCGCGTATCTGTCGCACCCGCTCACGCTTCAGTCCAGTCTGTTGCGCTATCTCGGCCATGGTGAGATGGGTGTCGCCGATGCCATAGAAACAGCGGATAACCATCCGCTCACGGTCGTCGAGACCTGCCACCATACTGTTCAGCTCTTTCAGCAGCAGACCGTCTTCCAGCAACTGGTCGGTATTCGGGGCGTCATGGTCTGGAATGACGCGACCCAGGCTCAGTTCCGGGCTGCCCCCCACCGGTGCGTCGATAGACAGAGAGTGGCTGCGCCGTTTCTCCAGCGCCACGTCCTTCACGTCGCGCGGCACGCGGTAAAGGCCCGCCTGCTGCTCGATGGCCTGCTCGATGGCCTCGCGGATATATGGTGCCGCAAAGGTGACGAAGCGCTTGTCCATGCCTGCATCATACTTCAGCGCGGCGCGCAGCATACCGATGTTGCCCTCGCTGATGAGGTCTTCCAGGTCGAGTCCCCTACCCTTGTAGTGGTTGGCCACCGACACCACGAATGTGAGGTTGGCCGATGTCAGCCGGTCCACAGCCCTGCTGTCGCCCGTCTTGATGCGGGCAGCCAACTCTTTCTCCTCCTGGTCGGAGAGATGCTTCTCGTGCCCTATCTCGTTGAGATAGGTATTCAGTGATTTTTTGTCCGTATTCATATCGTTCTTATTCTAAACCCGACTCCAACAGCAGTTCGGCCACTTCCTCGGGTGTGTTGAAGGGCATGCCGTCGCTGAGCTCCTCATCGCTGAACTCCTGCGAGAGCCGCAGGGCCTGCGCCTCGGTCAGCCTGGCACTGCCGTCGGCTGCCTTCACCTCCAGCAATGCCTGCAGAATGGCTTGCCGGTAATTGTCAATGTCTTCCATCATAAAGCATTTTTACATTGGTGTAAAGTTACATATAATATTTCATACTGCACGATAATCCATCCAAAAAAATAGCCGCACACCTCCAACACAAAGATGATTCCACTGGCCAGAAGCGTAACCATTCAATTTAGGCCGTCCTGTAATCATACAAAAAATCCCGAGGTTATTCTCGGGATTTTTTGTATTGATACGGCAGAAGTTGTATAATCTGCTCTTCATCCATATCATCATTTAGCTTGCCAAGGACGTCGGTCAGCCACTCAAGCGGATTCAGCTGCACGACATCGCATGACCCAAGCAGCGAGTAGAAGACGGCATTGTCCTCCGCCCCCCTGTCATCTTGGCTGAAGAGATAGTTCTTCCTGCCAATGACTGAGGGCCGCTGTCCGCGTTCCACGTCATTGTTGTCCAGGCGGTATCTCCCGTCAAGGGCATAGTTCCTCATCCTGGGCCAGAGCTTGTAGGCGTAGTCCAGG
>JBHAFS010000015.1:0-9895 GCA_041856205.1 Prevotella sp. | reverse complement strand
TCGCTTGGTTATTTTTAACCACGAATTACACGGATTTCACGAATTTTCCTCTGGCACGCTACTATTACACGAAGCATCGCATCGCGATGGACGGATGGCACGGAAACAGCACACCCACATCACTAGTCTCTTAAACTATGCGTGCCCTAACCAATCAGCGGGGGGCATGCGAGTTTTTTTTGCACGCAGAGTCGCAGAGTTTTGGGAGTTCTTATTGCTCGCTAAACTGGAAAGTACTTGGAGGGGGCCGTCTACGGCCTAGGAGTTAACGGAGGCTGCGCACGCGGTTCTTTCACCAATATACCCCGTGCCGGAACAAAGATTTAAATATTAAACACTAAAATATTAAAAATCTTATTACGCACAACCACCGCGCCCGCCATCCCTGGAGTCCCTCCCTGGAGCCCCTCCCTGGAGCCCCTCCCCAACCCTCCCCAAGGGGCGGGAGAGGCTAGCGCGATGGGGGGGGCACAGCGTGCAGATGACTAGTGATGTGGGTGTGCAGTTTCCGTGCCATCCGTCCATCGCGACGCGATGCTCCGTATTATCGAAATGTGCCGGATGGTATTCTGTGAATTCCGTGTCTTCCGTGTTTAAAAAAACGGAGGGAAGGCCCCTCCCCGGCCCTCCCCGTTGGGGCGGGAGAGGCTGGCGCGATGGGGTGCTCCACGTGAGCCAGATATCTGCTGAACCTGCTGGGGGAAGTACACCGGGCAAGCCAAAGATCTGCGAGATCTGCGAGAGATAAAAACCACCGCACAGCCCGTATAGTCCTTTCCACCCTTGCAGAGCAGGGGCAGGAGAGGGGGGGATCAGCGCTCCCCCCTAATCACTCGTTATTTCTTGCTTTCTTCTTCCAGACTTTTGAGTATCTTGCGGATCTCGGAAGACTGCAGGCGGCCGTACACCTTCTTGCCGATGACCACCACCGGCGCCAGTCCGCAGGCCCCCACGCACCGCAGGCAGTCGAGCGAGAAGAGGCCGTCGGGCGTGGTCTCGCCCACCTCGATGCCCAGGATGCGCCGAAACTCGTCGAGCAGTCGCTCGGCACCACGCACGTAGCAGGCCGTGCCCAGACACACCGAGATGGGGTACTTGCCCTTGGGCTCCATAGTGAAGAAGGCGTAAAACGTCACCACGCCATAGACGCGCTGGGCGGGGATCTGCAGATGCTCGGCGATGACATGCTGCGCCTCCAGGGGCAGATAGCCCAGACGGTCTTGCGTGTCTTTGAGGATATTGATCAGTTCGCCTTCCTTATTGTCGTATGCCGCGCAGATGGCGTCAATCTCGGCCACCGCATGGCAGGATAGTTTCTCTGTGTTCATCATAGCTTTATCTTTTTATCCGTATAATGCGTGTGCAGCAGCTCATGGGCCATGGGGCCGAGGGGCTTGCCGAGATACTCCTCATAGAGTTGCTGTATATATGGGTTCTGGTGCGACTTGCGCAGGGTCTTCTTGAGGTCGCCCTCGTAGAAGGCGCGCTGGCGCTGGCGCAACACATTCATGTCGCCATGATGGAAGGGCTGTCCGCCTCCGCCCAGACAGCCGCCGGGGCAGGCCATCACCTCGATGAGGTGGTAAGGACTCTTGCCGGCCCTCACCTCCTCGAAGAGCTTGCGGGCGTTGCCCAGGGTGTGTGCCGCCGCCACGCGCACATCGACGTTGCCCATGCGCACGGTGGCCGTCTTGATGCCGTTCATGCCGCGTATGCTCTTGTAGTCGATGTGGTCGATGTTGGTGCCGGTAAACCAGTCGGCGGCCGTGCGCAGCGCCGCCTCCATCACCCCGCCGGTAGCGCCGAAGATGAGCCCGGCCCCCGTGCTGCTGCCCAGCGGCTGGTCGAAGTCGCCCTCGGGCAGGGCGTCGAAGTTGATGCCCGACTCATGGATGAGCTTACCCAGCTCGCGCGTGGTGAGCACATAGTCTACGTCGCGGTTGCCGTTCTTCGCAAACTCCGGCCGCGAGCACTCAAACTTCTTGGCGATGCAGGGCATCACCGACACCACCACGAGTTTCTCGCGTGGCACCTGCAGCTTCTCGGCCCAGTAGTTCTTGACGATGGCCCCAAACATCTGTTGCGGCGAGCGCGCCGTGGAGGGATAGTCGAGCAGGTCGGAGAACTGATGCTCGTAGAAGTTGACCCACGCCGGACAGCACGAGGTGGTGATGGGCAGCTTCACCGTCTTGTCGCCCTGCAGGAACCTTCCCAGTCGGTCTACCACCTCGGCCGCCTCTTCCATGATGGTGAGGTCGGCGGCGAAGTCGGTGTCGAACACATAGTCGATGCCCAGCTGCCGCAGTGCCGACACCATCTTGCCCGTCACCTGCGTGCCGGGCTGCTTGCCGAACATCTCGCCCAGGGCCATGCGCACCGAGGGCGCGGTCTGCACGGCCACGATCTTGTTGGGGTCGCTGATGTCGTTGAGCAACTGGTTGATGTATTCGTTCTCCGACAGCGCGCCCACGGGGCACACCGCCACGCACTGTCCGCAGTAGGTACACGTGGTCTTCGACAGCTGCAGGTCGAAGGTCGGCGCGATGGTGGTGTTGAAGCCGCGGCGCACGGCCCCTAGCGCGCCCACGGTCTGCATGTCGTTGCACACCGTCTCGCAGCGGCGACAAAACACACACTTGTCCATGTTGCGCACGATAGCCGGCGTCACCTCGCGCTTGCGTGGCGAGAGCTCGCTGCCCGTGAAAGGCGACTCGCGCACGTTGAGCATCTGCGCCATGCGCTGCAGCTCGCAGTCGCCCGACTTCTGGCAGGTGAGGCAGGCGTTGGGATGGTCGGAGAGGATAAACTCCATCACCAGCTTGCGCGCCTTGAGCACCCGCATGGAGTGGGTGTGTACCACCATGCCCTCCTGGCATACGGTGGAGCACGAGGGCGAGAGGTTGCGGTGCCCCTCGATCTCTACGATGCAGAGTCGGCACGAGGCCGGGTGGTTGTCCATACAGGTGCCTTCGAGGTGCAGATGGCACAGCGTGGGGATGTCTATTCCCGTTTGCCTGCAGGCATCGAGGATGGTGGTGCCCGGCTCTACGGTTACGGGATGGTTGTCGATAGTGATAGTCATGATGTAGAAACTTTATCTGATACTGATGGCGTTGTAGCGGCACTGGCTCAAGCACATGCCGCAGCGCACGCATTTCTCGGGGTTGATGATATGTGGCCGGCGGGGCTGTCCGATGATGGCCTCGGCCGGACAGTTCTTGGCGCACAGGTGGCAGCCGATGCACAGGTCGGGCGTGATGCAGTAGGTGAGCAGCGCCTTGCACTGGTGGGCCCGGCACTTCTTCTGTCGCACGTGCTCCACGTATTCGTCGTAGAAGTTGTCGAGTGTAGAGAGCACTGGGTTGGGCGAGGTCTGCCCGAGTCCGCACAGGGCCGTGTCTTTGATGGTGGTGCCCATGTCCTTGAGCATCCTGAGGTCGTCCATGGTGCCGTCGCCGTTGGTGATGCGGTGCAGTATCTCGAGCATACGCTTGTTGCCGATGCGGCACGGCACACACTTGCCGCACGACTCACCCACGGTGAACTCCAGGTAGAACTGCGCCACCGACACCATGCAGTTGTCCTCGTCCATGACGATCATGCCGCCCGACCCCATCATGCTGCCTGCGGCGAGCAGCGAGTCGAAGTCGATGGGCAGGTCGAGGTGCTTCTCGGTGAGACAGCCGCCCGAGGGGCCTCCGGTCTGCACGGCCTTGAACTTACGGCCGTCTTTGATGCCTCCGCCGATGTCGTAGATCACCTCGCGCAGCGTGGTGCCCATGGGCACCTCGATGAGTCCCACGTTGTTGATCTTGCCGGCCAGGGCAAACACCTTGGTGCCCTTCGATTTCTCGGTGCCTATGCCGGCAAACCACTCGGCGCCGCGCTGCATGATGACCGGCACGTTGGCCAGGGTCTCCACGTTGTTCACGTTGGTGGGCTTGCCCAGGTAGCCTGCCTCGGCGGGGTAGGGCGGCTTGAGCGTCGGCTCGCCGCGGTGCCCCTCCATCGAGTGGATGAGTGCTGTCTCCTCGCCACAGATGAAGGCTCCCGCGCCGTAGCGCAGACTGATGGTGAACGAGAAGTCGGTGCCGAAGATGTTGCTGCCCAGCAGTCCCAGGTCGGTAGCCTGCCCTATGGCCACCTGCAGGCGGTGGATGGCCAATGGGTACTCGGCCCGTATGTATATCAGTCCGTGGCGGGCGCCGATGGCATATCCGCAGAGTGTCATTGCCTCGATGATGCTGTTGGGGTCGCCCTCCATGATGCTGCGGTCCATGAAGGCCCCCGGGTCGCCCTCGTCGGCGTTGCACACTACATATTTCTCGTCGGCCTTGGTGCGTGCCGTGAGCCGCCATTTGCGCCCGGTGGGGAATCCGCCGCCGCCGCGTCCGCGCAGTCCCGACCGCTCGATGATGTCGATCACCTCCTCGGGCGTGCGGTCGAGCAGGCTGTCGGCCAGGGCCTTATAGCCGTCGCGGGCAATATACTCGTTGATGTTCTCGGGGTCGATGAATCCGCAGTTGCGCAGGGCCACGCGCTTCTGCTTGCGGTAGAAGTTCATGTGCTTCGAGTCGCTGATGTGCTTGCCGGTCTCGGGGTCGGTGTAGAGCAGCCGGTCCACGCGTTTGCCACCCACGATGTGATGGTTGATGATGTCGTCTACGTCCTCCTCGCGCACCTGCGTGTAGAAGGTGTTGTCGGGGATGATCTTCACGATGGGCCCTTTCTCGCAGAACCCGAAGCATCCCGTGCAGATGACGTCCACCTGCTCGGTGAGGCCGCGTTTGGTCACCTCCTCGCCCAGCCGCTCGAAGATGCGGTCGCCACCCGAGGCCTGGCAGCCTGTTCCGCCGCAGGTGAGGATCTGCAGGTGAGGCGTGCCGGTGTGTAGTCCGCAGCACCTTTCCTCCGTGTTGTCCTGGCTCCACACGCGCAGCTCAAGGCGTTGCCTGGCTTCTTGGCGCAGCGCGCCCAGGTCTTCTCTCGATTGAATTTTCATAGCGATGATGTTTGGTTAGATAGATTTGATATTCAGTGGGATATACCGCCGTGGGCCCGGGGGGGCGTCAGCGGTCGAGGATGTGGGCCGCTGCCACGCCATAGTTGGTCATGGGCACCTGCTGGCGCTTGGCCTGCGCCACCCTCGCGAGCATCTGCGCGCGGTTGAACATGCAGGCGCCGCAATGGATGATGAGGTCATAGGGGCGCAGGTCGTCGGGGAAATCGGTGCCCGCCACGATGTCGATGCGCAGTCCCTCGCCCACGCGCTGGCGCAGCATACGCGGCAGCTTCACCCTGCCGATGTCTTCGCCCACGGGGGCGTGGGTGCAGGCCTCGGCAATGAGCACGCGCGACTGCTCGGTCAGGCGGTCGATGGTCTTGGCACCCTGGGTGAAGTAGTGTATGTCGCCCTTGCGCGCGGCGAAGAGTATGGAGAAGGTGGTGAGCAGGCTCGTCGCCGGTGCCAGTGGCTTCACCAGGTGCAGGGCCTGCGTGTCGGTGATGATGAGGTGGGGCGGGTGGCTGAGCTGTTGCAGCGTGGCGGCCATCTGCTGCGGCTGACAGGCCACGATGGTGCAATGCTTCTCCAGCAGTTCGCGTATGGTCTGCTGCTGCGGCAGGATGAGCCGTCCCTGCGGGGCCTCGCGGTCTTGGGGCATGACGAGCATCACCAGGTCGCCCTCGTGGGCCCACCCCTCGGTGATCGGTGGCTCGCCGCTCTTGGGCGCCACTTGGATAAAGGCCTGGCGCAGCCTGTCGATGCCGTCGCCACGCACGGCACTCGTCGCCACGGTGGGCAGGGCGGTGGCCTCGGCGAGGGTCTGCGCCTGACGTGGGGCATCGTCGAGCAGGTCGCCCTTGTTGAGGGCCACCACCATCGGCTTGCCCTCAAGGCGCTGCTGCCATGCCTTCACAAAGGCGGTGTCGGCATGGTCGACCACCACTGTCACGATGTCGGCGCGGCGCAGGGCCTGCAGGGTCTTCTGCACGCGCAGGGTGCCCACCTGTCCGTCGTCGTCTACGCCCGCCGTGTCGGTGATGACGCAGGCCCCCAGACCGTGTATCTCGATGGCCTTGCCAACGGGGTCGGTGGTGGTGCCGGGCTGTGCCGACACGATGGCGGCATGCTGTCCCACGAGGGCATTGAGCAGCGACGACTTGCCGCTGTTGCGCTTGCCCACAAGCACGATGTGCAGGCGCGATGCCGATGGAGTGTCGTTCAGGGGCATGGGTCAGAATCTAAAGTCGCGTTCGCCGTGCTCGATGTCGGCCAGATGCTGTTCGGCAATGCGCCGTGTCTTCGGGTTGTCGATCAGCTCCAGCGACTGCCGTATCAGCGCCTCGCCCTTGGCACGGGTCTCGGGCGAGGCATAGTCTACGAGATACTCCTTGGTGGTCATGATGGCGTTGGGCGTGCAGCAGGCATGTATCTTGCCCTTCTTGCAGAGGCTCATAAACCGGTCGCCGGTGCGCCCCTCGCGGTAGCAGGCGGTGCAGAAGCTGGGCAGGTAGCCCATGTCGATGAGCCAGGCGATGACCTCGTCGAGCGACCGTGTGTCGTTGGTCTCAAACTGTGCCGTGTCGTCGCTCTCATCCTCCTCGCAGTAGCCGCCTACCGACGTGCGCGAGCCGCCGCTGATCTGCGAGATGCCCAGGTGCAGCGCCTTGCCGCGGATGTCGGCCGACTCGCGGGTCGAGATGATCATGCCCGTGTAGGGCACGGCCAGACGTATGCAGGCAATGATGTGCAGGAAGTCGTCGTCGGCCACGGCGTGGGGAAACATCGTGGGGTCGATGTCGTCGGCCGGACGTATGCGTGGCACGCTGATGGTGTGGGGCCCCACGCCGAAGCGCGCCTCCAGGTGCTCGGCGTGCATGAGCAGTCCCACGAAGTCGTAGGCGTAGGGCGAGAGACCGAAGAGCACGCCGCAACCCACGTCATCGATGCCCGCCGTCTGCGCGCGGTCCATGGCCTCGGTGTGCCAGGCATAGTTGCTCTTGGGACCGGTGGGGTGCAGGTGCTCGTAGTTGGCCTTGTGGTAGGTCTCCTGAAAGAGGATGTAGGTGCCGATGCCTGCGTCTCTGAGCTTCCGGTAGTTCTCCACCGTGGTGGCGGCGATGTTCACGTTTACGCGCCGTATGGCACCGTGCTTGTGGTGGGTGGTGTATATGGTGTTGATACAGTCGAGGATGTATTCGATGGGGGTCTCGATGGGGTGCTCGCCCGACTCTAAGGCCAGTCGCTTGTGGCCGAGGTCTTGCAGGGCCACCACCTCGTGGCGCACCTCGTCCTGGGTGAGCTTCCTGCGCGGCAGCTGATGGTTCTTGGCGTGGTAGGGACAGTACACACAGCCGTTGACGCAGTGGTTGGAGAGGTAGAGTGGGGCGAAGAGCACGATGCGGTTGCCGTAGAAGCGTCGCTTCACGTCGCGGGCCAGGTTGTGTATGCGTGCTCGCAGGGCGGGGTCGTCGCAGCGCAGCAGCACGGCAGCCTCGCGGTGGGTGAGGCCCTGGCAGCGGTCGGCCTTCGTCAGCAGACTGTCTATCAGTTCCTGGTTGTCTTTGTTGGCTTCGGCATAAGCGAGCGAAGCCCTGATCTCGGCGTCATCTATAAACTCGGTGGCGTGCGTTGAGTCTATCTTATACATGGTCGTAGGTGTTTGGGTAATCGAGTCTTGTTCGTTAGGTCATCATAGGCGTAAGCGGCTCCCGGCTTAGTGGGGGCAGGTGTTGTAGAGAAGGTGGTCGCCCCGTCCTACGGCCAGCTCGAAGCCGGCCTCGTGCAGGGTCTTTTCGAGGGCGCCCCAGTCGGCAGGGCCTGTCATGGCCCCGGCGTCCTTATGGTCGTAGAGCGCGTAGGCATCGCGGGCATCGACGGGCGATATGTTGGGCATCAGCACGTTGGCCCCGGCCTGCAGTCCCAGCAGCCGTCCGCCCGGTATGAGCGAGCCCAGGGCCGTGGTGGCCGGCAGGAGCACCTCGGGCAACAGCAGTCTGACGATAGAGATAAGCCTGAGCGTCAGCTCCCCGCTGCCGGCGGGCTCATGGGCGAAGGGGGTGGCATGGTGGGGCAGGAATGGGCCTATGCCCACCATGGCGGGTCGCGAGGCGTGGATATAGAGCAGGTCTTCCACCAGGTGGTCGACGGTCTGCCCCGGACAGCCCACCATCATGCCGCATCCTGTCTGGAAGCCCAGCCCGCGCAGCCAGCCGAGGCATTGCAACCGGTGGCGCTGCGACATCTCGCGGGGGTGCAGCTGTTGGTAATGGCTGGCGTTGTAGGTCTCGTGGCGCAGCAGGTAGCGGTCGGCGCCGGCCTCTCTGAAGCGCTCATAGCTCTCGCGGCTCTTCTCGCCCAGCGACAGCGTGATGGCGCAGTCGGGAAACAACAGGCGCAGCCGTGTCACCGTCTCCACCACCCAGTCGTCGTCTTGCAGCGGGTCTTCGCCGCCTTGCAGTACAAACGAGCGGAAGCCCCAGGTGTATGCCTTCTTGCAACAGTCCACGATGGTATCGGTGGTGAGCCTGTAGCGCCGCAGCTCACGGTTGTCGCGCCGCAGACCGCAGTAGTAGCAGTTGTTCTTGCAGTGGTTGCTCACCTCCAGCAGTCCCCGTACGAATACCTTTCGTCCGTAGGCTTGGTCGGCCACCCTTCTGGCTTCTGCATGAAGGTAGCTCACAACGCCGGTGTCTTGGCACAGCAGCAACGCCCTGAGTGCATCGGCATCAATGACCTGATGTCTGCTCAGCTGGTCTACAAGTTCCATTGTGTTTCTTCATTGAATAATTGATAACCGTCGATGGTCTATTAATTCATTTAAGGTGTCGTGGCAAATTTAAAGAATAAAGTGCTACCCACCAAATATTTTTTCCCGTTTTTCATCCCCGGCCTGTCGATTGCTCCATTTTCGAATACTTTATGCCCCGAATAGGCCTGCTGCTCAAGAGTTGCTCAAGAGATTCTGAAGACTATAGTTTGGCGTGGTTTTTCTTGGTCGGTACACAGAAATGGCGTAAATTTGTACCCACATCTTTGTCGCCAGGACATGGGGGCACTGATGGGTCAAGAGATTATCCGCCAGACCGGCAGGAGGGCGTTGGTCTGTTGGTCAATATCATCCATTTAAAGTCAACGAGCATGAAAGCAATACAGAAAGTCTACGAATTTTTGAACGACGCCAAGACCTTCTATCTCGCCACGGTCGAAGGCGACCAGCCGCGCGTGCGTCCTTACGGTGCCCTGCTTTACTACGAGGGCAAGATCTACATCATGGCCTTTGGCAAGACCAACGCCACACGGCAGATTGCTGCCAACACCAAGGCCGAGATCTGTGCTTTCAAGGGCAAGACGCTGCGCATCGAGTGCCGACTGGTAGAAGACAACCGTCCCGAAGTGGCTCGGGCCCTCATCGCCAGCATGCCTGTGCTGAAGCCCGTACTCGGCGAGAATGGCGAGAACGGCGTAATGTACTATCTCAAAGATGCCACCGCCACCTTCTACAAGATGATGGAAGAAGACGAGGTGCTGACCTTCTAACGCGCCTAAAGATATGGATGGGTAGATGTGGATGTGGCTCGCGCGGTGGGGAGCCCCTCGCCAACCCTCCCCAGAGCCCCACCCCGGCCCTCCCCGGTGGGGGCGGGAGAGGCTGGCGCGATGGAAACTCCTCAGATTACTCTGGCCCCTTCTTTGCGTGGGAGCGGAGGCAGACGGATGAAGGCGAGGTGCTTTATGTTGTATATCGTGCGTTGGTTTCGTGTAATTCGTCCATCGCGACGCGATGCTTCGTGTAATTGTATCGTGCCAGCGGAAAATTCGTGAAATCCGTGTAATTCGTGGTTAAAAATAACCAAGCGAAGGGTGGTTATCTCACGCAGGTGCTTTTGGGGC
>JBHAFS010000014.1:0-15938 GCA_041856205.1 Prevotella sp. | reverse complement strand
GTTTTGCCATCTTTCGGCCTCTCTTCGGCTCAAATTGCCAGTTCATTCAGTCGTTATGCTCGCATAACTCCTTCGTGTACTTGCAACTTGATCTCGAAGATAGTCTCGAAATCTGACAAAGCTAATTAATAGAACCCACCTTAAATACAGCATGAGGTAATCTTTCATGGCAGAAAACACGGTCTTCCTTCTGCTCACGGCACTCATAAGCAACTTCTATAAATACATCATGGAGAGAATGCAAGTGAAGAAGTTTGGACTCAAGACAACAAGCCGTATCAAGGCCTTCGTTTTCAAGTTTGTCTCTGTCCCGGCCAAGTGGATTAGAACGACGAGGCAGTCGGTGCTGAATAGGTACACAGACAATCATGCCTATAGAAATATTTTCAATACAGACTTTGGGTAATCCTTATCGTTTGTCGGTGTTCAACGGCGTATTGCCTCAAGTCGCTTTGTGGGGTAAGGGGATGAAATGCTATGTCACGAAAAAGACGACACCATCATGACAGTCAAAGCCAAAAAAATGATGGTCATGAGCCAAACTGGCATTTTATCGCAACAGTTGCGGATTTGAGGGCTATATGTTTTTTCACGAATTAATGAGGCGCGGGGGCCTTTTTACCCCTTTTTTTCATTATCTTTGCAACAACTGAGCCCGTGGCCCGCAGCAGGCCAACAACGTCTCCGAATACCCATTACAAATCTTTCAACACCCAGCTATGTTGACATTCACTACAGAAAACATCTTCTTCCTCGGCTCGTTCCTCGTGCTGGTGAGCATCCTCATCAGCAAGACGGGCTACAGGTTCGGCATCCCCACCCTCTTGCTTTTTCTCTTCACCGGCATGGCCTTCGGCAGCGAGGGACTGGGCCTCCACTTCGACAGTCCGCAGCAGACACAGTTTATCGGCATGGTGGCCCTGAGCGTCATTCTCTTCTCGGGTGGCATGGAGACCAAGTTTAAGGAGATCAAGTGTGTCATGGCTCCGGGTGTGCTGCTGGCCACGCTCGGCGTGGTGCTCACCACGGCCATCACCGGAGCCTTTATCTTTGGACTGTCGCGATGGTCGCAGCTCGACATCCAGCTGTCGCTCATGGTCTCGATGCTGCTGGCCGCCACCATGTCGTCTACCGACTCGGCCTCGGTGTTCAACCTGCTGCGCACGCAGAAGATTGGACTGAAACACGACATGCGCCCCCTGCTCGAGCTCGAGAGCGGCAGCAACGACCCCATGGCCTACATGCTCACCATCGCCTTGATGGAGGTGGTGGTGTCGGGCTCCCAGTTTTCGGTCACCACCCTACTCTTCAGCCTGGCCGAGCAGTTTGTGCTGGGCGGAGCCCTGGGCTATGCCGCCGGCCGCTTCGCCGTGTGGTTGGTCAACCGCATCAACCTGCCCAATGCTTCGCTCTACCCCGTGCTGTTGCTGAGCGTGGTGTTCATCACCTTCACCCTTACCGACATGCTCCATGGCAACGGCTATCTCGCCGTCTACATCGCGGGCCTGGTGGTGGGCAACAGCAAGCTGTCGTACCGCCGCGAGATGTCCACCTTCCTCGACGGCCTCACCTGGCTGTTGCAGATCGTGCTCTTCCTCACCCTGGGCCTGCTGGTCAACCCCTCCGAGATGATGGGCGTGAGCCTGGTGGCCATGGCCATCGCTGTCTTCATGATGCTCGTGGCCCGACCGGTGAGCGTGCTGCTCTGCCTGCTGCCTTTCAGAGACATCCCCCTGCGCGGCAAGGCCTTCGTCTCGTGGGTGGGACTGCGCGGTGCCGTGCCCATCATCTTTGCCACCTACCCCCTCATCCACGGTGTGCAGGGTGCCAACATCCTCTTCAACATCGTGTTCTTCATCACCCTGCTGTCGCTCATCGTGCAGGGCAGCAGCATCACCTGGGCCGCACGCAAGTTGCACCTCGAGGGCCCGCCCGAGCATACGCCGAGCGAGTTTGGCGTCGAGATTCCCGAGGAGCTGGGGCCGCAGCTGCGTGAGGTGACGTTGACGCAAGACATGCTCGCCTCGGGCAACCTGCTCTCGCAGATGAACATCCCCAAGGGCACGCTGGTGATGATGGTGAAACGCGGCAAGACCGTCATCGTACCCAACGGACAGCTGCCTATGGAAGAGGGCGACATCCTGCTTTGTCTTTCGGGAAAGAAAGCCAAGGAGCATGCCAAGCATTGAGCCCGCTGCCGGTCACAGGCCAACAGCACAAGGCCATGTGCCGCTCTTCTGTGAGGGCACATGGCCTTGAGGGTTGTCATGTCGCAAGACAGGTATTACTCGCTCTTGATGGTCTCTACGAAGAACGAGCCGTTGTCTATCAATCCCTGTACAAACACGGGCACGGTCTCGGTACGGTTCCAGTCGCGCTGAATCTCGCAGATATACTGGGTCACGGAGGTGAGCTGCACGCCGGCCTGCTCCATGCGGCGCAAAGCGGTCTCGTGGGCCACCTTCGAGGTGCCGCCTACGGCATCGACAATGGTGTAGACCTCATAGCCCTCCTTCACCAAGTCCATGGCGGGGAAAGCCAGGCAAGCCTCAGTCCAGAGGGCGCAAATCACCAGCTTCTTGCGGCCCAGGGCTTTCACAGCCTCCTGAAACTCTTGGTCTTCCCATGAGTTGATAGACGTGCGGTCGATGGTGGGCTGGTCGGGCAGTGCCTCACGTATCTGCGGGATAGTGGGCTTGTTGGCACCAGTCTGCACGTTGACGGTAGTCAGCACAATGGGGATGTTGAAGCCCTTGGCCACACGACACACATTGGCTATATTCTTGACCATCTGCTCGCGGTCCATGGAGTTGATCGACTGCACTTGGATGGGCTGATAGTCGATAACGATCAAAGCGGAATTCTCGGGGGTCAACAGATGGTCTGTCTTGGGGTCTCTGATAGGAATAATACTGCTCATTTCTATTATATTTTAATGGGTTATACATGTTCCGAGATGACTGCGTTGCCGCGCGCCACTCGGTTTTGATTTCGTTGGCAAAGTTCTGAAATAATTTTGATTTATATCTGTTCCAACACTGACTTAAATTAGTCAATCACGAACCACTTGCTTTCCTCACGCTCACAAACGAGGATTTGACACCGCTAAAGCACTTTATATACCGGTGTTGCGCCCTGTTTCGACCATTCTCATCCACTTAGCTAAAAATAATTAAAAACTTGACCCGCATGAAAACTTTTGCGTAATTTTGCACTAGAGATAATGCTGGCCGTCGGGGCCGGAACAGTATCCCCTAACATACAAAAAACTCCCTATGACAAAGCCTGTTCACGACAAAGCCATCACCACCGCGTTGCAGCCCATCCTCACCACGATAGACCGTGACATCAGGTTCATCCACCTACAGCACCTGCCCCACACGCTACCCCACTCGCAGTCTCACTCCGGATTCTTCTTCTATATGCTCATCACGAAGGGCAACGTACAAATCCATATCGACTGCCACCTCCATACATTTCAGCAAAACGACCTGGTGCTCATTGCCCCAGCCATGGCTTTCAGGTTCAAGAAAGCCTCAGTCGATTTCGATGCCTACGGCCTCTATATGGAGCCGTCGTTCTTCGACAGCCTGCAACTGGGCAGCTACACCTATAAACAGCTCTTCTCGTCGAAATATGTCACCCCCGTCATCCACCTGCAACCTGCCGAGATGGATAGCGTGGAGAAGACCATGCAACTCATGGCCGGGGCGCTCTCTTCTTGCCATGCGCAGGAGATGATGGGCCATTTGGTCAACTTCCTCACATTGCGCATCGTGGAGACATTGCGCAATCACGACCTCCAGCTCACCGAGAGCGTGAGCCGCCCCGACGAGCTGTTCAGGCGTTTCCGCAAGCTGCTGGCGCTGCACTATCGCACGGGCCACAGCATCTCTTATTATGCCGACCGCCTGAACGTCTCGGAGGCTTATCTCTCGCGCGCCGTGCGGAAGGCCTCCGGGAAGACCATCAACCATTACATCACCTCCACCTTGGTGAATAAGGCCAAACACGACCTCATCTTCAAAGATTCCAACATCAAGGAGATAGCCCTGGACCTGGGCTTTTCCGACCAGTCGTCGTTTGGCAAGTTTTTCAAGAAAGAGGTCGGCCTCTCGCCGCTGATGTTCCGCTACTGCCACGAGGCTTCACGCCCCACGGCATGACCTGTCTCTTTTTTCTGGTCTGACACCCATACTTCTCCTCCACTTTTTTCACCGTTTCCAAGGCCCCAACAACTGCTTTTGGCAGACGGTCTGGGCTGTAGACAAACAGAGAGCAGAATGGAAACAGGGTATGATTCGAGTGGAAACAGAATGTAATTCGAGTCGAAGCAGAATGTGATTCGAGTCGAAGCAGAATGTCATTCGAATCGAAGCAGATGGCCTATGGGACATGACCACCCTGCAATAAAGGCCGAACCCCACCACAAAAGCTACGCCCCCGCCCTGACCATCGAGATCAGGGCGGGGGCGCGGAAGTATCTTTGTTGCGACGCGAAGATTACGGCATCATGACCGGAGGCATGGTCGCACACGGAGGCTAATATCTCATTTCAAGAGTAATCTCACGAAACGAGCGGGTGCCCTCAATATAATCTTTGTACACTTCGAGCGCGTCACGACTGTGTAATATCTGGCAATGACCACAGTTGTCGCAGTCGCCCAGGCATCTGAACTCCTCGATGATGAAGGCTTCGCGCTCTTGGCGGGTAGAATGGTCGATCTCGGGCGGTGTCATCGGCGCTGCTTGCCAGCCATCCTGCTGCTATACTCCAGGTTGATTTGGGCGAGTTCCTTTTTCCCATCAATATAGTCCTGGTATATTCCGTCTACGCTGCCACCTCCCAGCCAGCAGCTGGAGCAGTTCTCACAGCCTCCGGCACCGCAGTCGAGCGACTCGCGAATAATCTGCTGCCGCTCCTCGCGGGTGGTATCTGCTATCTTTATACTTTTCATCTTCCAATGGTTTTGATGCGACAAAGGTAAGCATTTTCGGTCAAGGGTGTAACGATGGGGAGCAATTTTTATGTAATTTATACAATCGAATCCCACTCTGTAACCATTCAGCGAATATATCTCACACAGAGTCACGGAGTACACGGAGATTTTATTCTCTCAGAAATTCTAGTTCACACGGAGGCGCAGCGTACACGGAGACTTTATTCACATGGAGTTTTTTTTCACACAGAGACACGGAGGGCACAGCGTGGCAACTCGTTGAGCCAGGGAATGATGAGCTTTTGTCAGCATCTTTGGAATAATTCTCTGTGTACGCTGTGGCTCTGTGTGAGAAACAATCGCTGAACAGATACCCCACTCTTATCCCCTTCGCATCATCAGTCTATGGCTTCCTCTTCTTCCTCCTTGCCAAAGTCGGGGTCGATCTTGAGGAAGGCCGTCACGAGGAACGTCACCGCACAGCAGAGCACGGCCACGATGAAGAATTGGCGGTAGCCCAGCATCTCCTGCAAGGCTCCGGCAAAGAGTCCGGGCACCATCATCGAGAGCGACATCATGGCCGATGCCAGCGCATAATGGCTGGTGCGGAACTCGCCCCGACAATAATATATAAGGTATAGGGTGTAGGCCGTCAGACCGAAGCCATAGCCAAACTGCTCGATAAACACACACACGTTGATGACCATGAGGCTCGATGGCAGACCGTAGCTCAGGTAGACGTAGACGATATTGGGCAGCGTGAAGCCGAAGACCATGGGCCAGAGCCACCGTCTGAGACCGTCGCGACTGGCCACGATGCCGCCCAGAATGCCACCCAGGGCCACGCCAATGACACCCACCGTGCCCTGCACGAGGCCGTACTCCTGCGGCGAGAGGCCCAGTCCACCATTGTGCCCGGCATCGATGAGGAAGAGCTCCGACACCTTTGAGAGCAGTCCCTCGGGCATACGAAAGAGCAGGATGAACAGCAGGGCCACCACCACCTGTTCCTTCTGGAAGAACGTGCGGAATGTATGCAGAAACTCGCGCCAGATGGTGTGGGTGTTGACGTAAGGACGCTTGACGTCGGCCTTGGCCCTCGGCAGGGCGTAGCTGTGCCACACCCACAGGGCCAGGAAGAGTCCGGTGACGCCATAGAGCATGAGGCTCCACGAATAGGAGATGCTGTTGCGGAACACCACCTGCAGGTTGCCGGCAACCATCACGAGGATGCCCTGGCCGAAGATGGTGGCCAGACGGTCGAACAGCGAGCGTATGCCCATGAACCAGGCCTGCTGATGGGTGTTGAGCCCGAGCATGTAGAAGCCGTCGGCCGCGATGCAATGTGAGGCTCCGGCAAAGGCGATGACCCAGAAGAAGAACAGCGAGCCCTGCAGCCAGAACGATGTGGGGATGGTGAAGGCCACGCCGCCGAAGGCCGCGCCAAGGAATATCTCCATGCTGAGCACCCACCAGCGTTTGGTCTTGATGAGGTCGATGAACGGACTCCAGATGGGTTTGAGAATCCATGGCAGGTAGAGCCACGACGTGTAGAACGTGATGGCGCTGTTGCTCAGGCCCATCTGTTTGTAGAGGATGACAGATATCGCCATGATGGCCACAAAGGGCAGGCCGTCGCTGAAGGCCAGCGACGGCACCCAGAGCCATGGAGAGCGACGGCCGTCAACACTTGTTTTGTCGTATTGACGGGATGTAGGTGAATGATTCATGTAACAGGTTTATTTGTAAATCTGTGTGATCTGTGCCCCCTGATAGTAGTGGAGCAGGATGTCGTCGTAGCCGAAGCCTTGCTCGCCCATCATGGCGGCACCTATCTGGCAGAGACCCACGCCGTGGCCCCATCCTGCCCCCACGATGTCGAAGCCGGCAGGAATGCCCCGGGCATCGGCAGGATGCTTGTCGACGACGAATGCCGAACTGTAAAGGTGGGTGGCGCTGAGGGCCCGGCGAATCTCCAGTTCCTTGCCGATGATGAAGGTCCTTTCGCTGCCCACAATCTTGAGTTTGACAATGCGACCGCTCTTTCCGCGCTCCAACGGCACGAGGTCGAGGATGTGGCCGAAGTCTATCTTGAGTTTAGTGGCGATGAGCTCGCTCAGCTCCTGCTGCGTGTAGCTCACCTTCCAGCGGTAGAAGTCGGTGGTCTCTTGGTCGTAGTCGTTGAGCACCTGCGACAGCACCTTGCGGTCGGTGGTGTTGCAATAGCTGGGCACGCTGCTGCGTATCCACCGCTCGGCATTGGCCTCCACGCGGAGGTCGGGCAACACGGTGCCGGGGCTATGGTCGGCCACGGCCTTGAGATACGACTTGGGGGTGTCTTCCCAACAATACTCAAACTCCTCGGTAGCGCCGCCGCAGCACTTGGAGAAGCGCGCGTCGCAAATCTCGCCATCGGCGGTGAGAATCTGTCCGCGCGTCTGGCGTATGGCCTCGGCCACATGGCTGCTGGTCTCCTTGGTGATGCCCTGGTAGCGTTGGCAATGGTCGTCGGCGCATACGTCGAAGATGGTATGGTCCTCGCGGTCGTACCATCTGATGAGCATATTGTCCTTGCGGATGAACGAGAAGAAGTTGTCGCCCCGCTCCTGCGCCAGCCTGCGCTTCTCCATCTGGGCCAGCAGCCACGACCGCGAGATGACGGCATGGGCCTTGAGCAGCTGCAGACTCGAGGTGGCGCTCATCTCGCTCGAGATGACACTCTCCAGATAATCCTCCACCGGCAGCTCGTTGATGGCACATATCTTGTCGGCCTCTACCACAAGGCGCAGCGTGCCGAGGAAGGTCTGTGTCTCCTTGCGCTCCCAATGGAAGTTGACGCCTATGGTGACGTCGCTCAGCGAGAACGACGCGCCCTGGCAGGCCGGCTGAAACACCAGCTGGCGATACAGGTTGCCGTTCCACAGAATGGCACCCTCAGAAAACTCCACCTCCTGGCTGCCCGTCACCCGGTCGCCCTTGGCCAAGTAAACATGATTGAGCACAAACTGTATCTTCTGACCGCTGACAATGCCCACAGTGACCTGCGGCTCGCTATCGTAGTGGGGCACCTGCTGTGCCCCGTGGGTGTTGTTTGTATGTTGTTGCGTTGTCACTTCATCTAACTTTTTCTATGACAGCACATAAATCCTCTGTGCGCCATGCCCTGTGAGGGCGATTGAAAAACATGTATATTATGTGCAAAGGTAACGATTTTGACACACAAATAGCATGAGTTTACTCAAAAAGTTTGTATCTTTGCATGGTGAACAAGAAAATTCTTTTAGGCATGTCGCTTGCCGAATTGAAGGACGTTGCAACGTCGTTGGGTATGCCCGCTTTTGCCGGTGGGCAGATGGCCAAGTGGCTCTATACGCAGCATGTGCGCTCGATCGACGAGATGACCAACCTCTCGAAGGCCCATCGCGCCCGTCTGGCCGAGGAGTATGAGATTGGTTGCGCCGACCCCATCGACGCCCAACATTCCAAGGACGGCACCATCAAGTATCTCTTCCCCGTGCGCACGCTGTCGCCAGCCCTCCAACCCACCAAATTCGTGGAGACGGTGTATATCCCCGACGACGACAGGGCCACGCTCTGCGTGTCGTGCGAGGTGGGCTGCAAGATGAACTGTCTGTTTTGCCAGACCGGCAAGCAGGGTTTCGAGGGGTATCTCTCGGCGGCCGACATCCTCAATCAGATCTACAGCCTGCCCGAGCGCGACAAGCTGACCAACATCGTGTTTATGGGTCAGGGCGAACCCATGGACAACCTCGACCAGGTGCTGCGCTCCACGGAGGTCCTCACGGCCGACTACGGCTACGGGTGGAGCCCCAAGCGCATCACCGTGAGCACCGTGGGCATCAAGGGCAAGCTGGAGCGTTTTCTCGAAGAGAGCGAGTGCCATGTGGCCATCAGCCTCCACTCGCCCCTGCCCGAGCAGCGGGCAGCCCTCATGCCCGCCGAGAAAGGCATGGCCATCGAGGAGATTGTGGCCCTGCTGCGCCGCTACGACTTTGCGCACCAGCGCAGGCTGTCGTTCGAATATATCGTCTTCGGCGGCGTGAACGACTCCATGGCCCATGCCCGGCAGATTGTAAGCCTGCTCAAGGGCCTCGACTGCCGCATCAACCTCATCCGCTTCCATCAGATTCCAGACGTGCCGCTGAAAGGGGCCGACGAGGCCAAGATGGAGCAACTGCGCGACTATCTCACGGCCCACGGCATCTTTACCACCATACGCGCCAGTCGCGGACAGGATATCTTCGCGGCCTGCGGTCTGCTGACGACCGCCAAGCAGGCCGAACAACGACGCAAGCTGTAAGACCATGCCGAGGTGCCGATGCCATATCACCACAACCTGGCTGGCGCTGCTGAGCCTGCTGGGCGCCCTCACCGCATGCCGCGAGAAGGTATCGCTGCTCCCCAAATCGGGCGGACGGCCCTTCGAAGTGCTGGTGGTGGGCGACCGCGACAGTCT
This sequence comes from Prevotella sp., assembly GCA_041856205.1. GTDB lineage: Bacteria > Bacteroidota > Bacteroidia > Bacteroidales > Bacteroidaceae > Prevotella. The sequence continues at coordinate 6,521 of JBHAFS010000014.1, read as the reverse complement.
GATGCGCAAGGTGCTGAGTGCCGACGTGGAGGGCCTGCCGCAGTCAGAGCCCTCATTCGACGTATCGGCCACCGACAGCGCCCATTTCACAGGCGCATTGAGGCTGGCCCGCAGCATTGTGACGGTGAACATCGACCCAAGGCTATACCCAAGGCTATATACAACAACCCGCATACGTTACGAGAAAAACGTCTATGCCAAGCCACAGATCATGGTCTATGTCGGGGCACCGTCTACCCATGCGCTTGCCCGGGGCCTGGCCGCACAGGCGCCAATGCTACGGCAACTCTTAAACCGCTTTGAAGCCAATGCTACGATAGCACAACTGAGTCACAAAAGAAACATTGAGGCTGAGAAGACCATTGGCAAACTGTTCGGAGTAGAGATGTGGATTCCCATGGACATGATGTCGAGCAAGCAGGGTAAGGATTTTCTCTGGCTGAGCAACAACTCGCCCACCGGCATGCAGAACATCGTAATCTACCGCTCGCCCAAGCCGCAGTCTACCGACCATTACATCCACCTGCGCGACAGCGTCATGCGGCTGCATATCAAGGGTGAGACCGATGCCATGTTCATGCGCACGGTCAAAGCCACGGTAACCGGGAGCCTCACCAAGGAGAAGGGGCGCAGCATCATGGTTCACAAAGGACTGTGGGAGATGGAAGGCGACGACATGGGCGGACCGTTCATCGCACACACCCAAGGCCACCTGACGGTGGAGGCATTTGTCTTCGCTCCGGGCATGAAAAAACGAAACTTACTGCGGCGCACCGAAGCTGCACTATATACTTTAAAGCAATAAAAACATATATGGACAACAAGAAAATACGCGTGGCCATCACCCACGGAGATACGAACGGTATTGGTTATGAACTGATCTTCAAGGTCTTTGCCGCCCCCGAGATGCTCGAGCTCTGCACACCTATTATATATGGGTCGCCCAAGGTGGCAGCCTATCACCGCAAGGCCCTGGACATCGAAGGCAACTTCAGCATCATCAACAAGGCCGACGAAGCCGAGGACGGACGCGTGAACCTGCTGCCCGTCTTCGATGAGGAGATAAAGGTTGACCTGGGCATGCCCAGCGACGAGGCCTGCCGCGCCGCCGTACTGGCCCTCGACAAGGCCATCACCGACTATAAGGACGGACATTACGACGTGCTGGTGACCTGCCCGGTGGACAAGAGCAACCTGCACGTAGAGGGCATCCGCTTTTCCACCTGTGGCAAATTTGTTGAGACCTGCATCGGCGAGGGACGTAACTGTCTGGACATTCTGATGAACGACTGCCTGCGCGTGGCGCTCGTGACCGACGACATCGCCCTGAAAGACGTGGCCGGGGCAATCACTAAAGATGCCATCATCGAGAAAGCGTCCAGCTTCTTCTCTACCCTGCGCCGTGACCTGCGCATCTCCAACCCACGCATCGCCATCCTGGCCCTCAACCCCAACGACAGCGACGCACACCCCGGCAAGGAGGAGAGCGAGGCTATCATCCCCGCTGTGCAGCAACTGGCCGAGGCCGGCATCAACGCCTTCGGCCCCTATCAGGCCGACGAGTTCTTCGGCGCCGGCGAGTATATGGCCTTCGACGGCGTACTGGCCATGTACCACGACCAGGGCGTGGCACCGTTCAAGGCGCTGGCACCCGAAAACAACATCCACTATCTGGCCGGACTGTCGCTGGTGAGCACCTCGCCCGACCTGGGTCCGTGCTACGACATCGCCGGACAGGGCGTGGCCGACGAGGAACCCCTGCGACAGGCCATCTACCAGGCCATCGACGGATTCCGCAACCGCAGAAACTACGACGAGCCTACGACCAACCCGCTGCCCAAGCTCTACCACGAGCGCAAGGACGACAGCGAGAAGGTACGCTTCTCTATCCCCAAGAAACACGAGAACGCCATCAAGGAAAGGCAGAAATAGCCGCTCCCAGGCCCTAACGCCACGCTGTCTTGAAAAAGAGATATCAGAACGGATTCTTCATCTTCGGCCTGCTGGTGCTCATCATCATGGTCACGCAGCTCGACTTTGCCGCCGTGTGGCAAGGGCTGAAGCACGCCGGCTACTGGTTTTTCGCCGTAGTCGCGCTGTGGGCTGCCCTGTATGTCTTCAACACGGCGGCATGGTATCTCATCATCAAGGGCGTATGCAGCAATGATGCGGACGGCAAGGCACCGCGACCCGCGCCGGTGTCTTTCGCCTGGCTCTATAAGGTTACCGTCTCGGGCTTCGCCCTCAACTACGCCACGCCGGGCGGACTGATGGGCGGCGAGCCATACCGCATCATGGAGCTGGCCCCAAAAATTGGCACCGAACGGGCCTCGTCGTCGGTCATCCTCTATGCCATGACCCATATCTTCAGCCATTTCTGCTTCTGGCTGGTGTCCATTGTGCTCTATCTGCTCATCCAGCCGCTCAACTTCTTCATGGGTGTGCTGCTGTCGGCCACCACGGCCTTCTGTCTGCTGGGCATCTGGTTCTTCATCGCCGGATACCGCAAGGGGCTGGCCAACCGCATGCTCAACATCCTGCGCCACATCCCCCTGGTCAAGAAATGGGCAAGGCCTTTCGTCGACCGCCACCGCGAGCAACTCGACAACATCGACCGGCAGATCGCGGCACTCCATCGGCAAAATCCCTTCAACTTTGTGGGGTCGGTGCTGCTGGAGTTCTCGTGCCGCATCTGCTCAGCGCTAGAGATCTATTTCATCCTGCTGGTGCTCATGCCCGAGGCCAGCTACCTGGTGTGCATCCTCATCCTCGCCTTCACATCGTTGTTTGCCAACCTGCTGTTCTTTATGCCCTTGCAACTGGGTGGACGCGAGGGCGGGTTCCTCATGTCGGCGGCAGGACTGGGGCTGTCGGCCAGCGCAGGCATCTTCGTAGCGCTCATTGTCCGCATCCGCGAACTGGTGTGGACAGGCATCGGACTGCTGCTCATCAAGATGGGCAAACAAGCAAAAGATCAAACCTAGTACACAAGGGTCTCCCCACGCCATTTTCGGGGGATGAGGCACGCGGGGGGGGGTGAGAGACTACCGATTTTAACTATCTTTATCTGCCAGAATTGCAGAGGTGTCGAATAAATTGTGTAATTTTGTCATCCAATGAATACAACAGAACTGCAGAAGATAAAACAAAGATATAACATCGTTGGCAACAGCGATGGACTGAGCCATGCCCTCGACGTGGCCTTGCAGGTGGCGGCTACCGACCTGAGCGTGCTCATCGTAGGCGAGAGTGGCGTGGGTAAGGAGATCATTCCGCGTGTCATTCACGATAACTCACCCCGCCGACGCGAGAAATACTTTGCCATCAACTGCGGTTCCATCCCCGACGGCACCATCGACAGCGAGCTCTTCGGTCACGAGAAAGGGGCCTTCACCGGAGCCATCGGCGAGAGCGAGGGCTACTTCGGGGTGGCCAACAAAGGCACCATCTTCCTCGACGAGGTCGGCGAGCTGCCCATGGCCACGCAGGCCCGGCTGCTGCGCGTGCTCGAGACGGGCGAATATATCCGTGTGGGCGGACAGGAGATCCGAAAGACCGATGTGCGCATTGTGGCTGCCACCAATGTCAACATGCGCAAGGCCATCTCTGAGGGCCGCTTCCGCGAGGACCTCTACTACCGCCTCAACACCATCCCCATCCAGGTGCCGCCACTCCGCGACCGCGGCAACGACATCATCCTGCTCTTCAGACTTTTTGCCATGCAGATGGCCGAGAAGTACCACATCCCCAAGATCACACTCACCGAGGATGCCAAGCAACTGTTGCTCCACTACAAGTGGCCAGGAAATGTGCGACAGCTGAAGAACATCACCGAACAGATATCTGTGTTGAGTGAGGTACGCGAAATCGACACCGAGGCCCTCAAGCAGTATATCCCCGAAGACCCCGAGAGTACCCAGCTGGCCACCATCCGTCAGTCGGGACAGCACTCTTACGAGAGCGAACGCGAGATTCTCTACAAGATTCTATATGAGCTGCGCGGCAACGTCTCCGACCTCAGGCGCGACCTCACAAGCCTGCGCAAGCAGCTCGACGAGACACGCGAGCTGAGCAACGCTACACCCTTCCACGCCCAGTACATCAACAACGGTGGGGCCACCGTGCCGGCCATCAGGACCGACGACACGGCCTACGCCCCCATCCACACACACGTGACACCCGTCGAGGTTGAGGCCGAGGAGATCAAAACCGAACCCGAAAGCCTTAACCTGAGCGACCTCGGACGACAGATGGTAGAGAAGGCGCTGGAACGCAACGGCGGAAACCGCAAGAAAGCCGCGCAGGAACTGGGCATCTCCGACCGAACCCTTTACAGAAGAATCAAGCAATATGGTCTCGACAAGAAATAACGCTTCATCCCGCCACAGCATGCCTCAGGGCGGCAGACGCCAGGGCCTCGCCAAGGTCTTGGTCGGGCTGGTTATGCTCATACCGCTGCTGTTTGGCTCGTGCTCGGTGAAGTACAGGCTCGACGGCGCCAGCATCGACTATACCAAGACGAAGACCATTCAGATCGCCGACTTCCCCATCCGCAGCAGCTACGTGTGGGGACCGATGGGGCCGATGTTCAACAACGAACTGAAAGATGTCTTTGCCAACCACACGCGCCTGCAACAGGTCAAGCGTAACGGCGACTTGGTCATCGAGGGCGAGATCACGCAATACTCGCAGCGCAACAAATCGGTGTCGAGTGAGGGATATTCGGCACAGACGGAGCTGTCGATAACGGTGAACGTGAGATTCACCAATAACGTCAATCACAAGGAAGACTTTGAGCGCTCCTTCACCGCCACACAGAGCTATGAGACCACCAGAAGCCTCAGCAGCGTGCAGGAGGAACTGGTGACGCAGATGTGCAAAGACCTCACCGACCAAATCTACAACGCCACGGTAGCCAACTGGTAACCAACAAACCAGCCTGCCAACCCACCAACAAAAACAGCCCACCAACCCAACATGGATATTGCCCAACTGATCAAGCACCCCGAACTACTCGACCGCGAAACGCTCTACGACCTTCGCAGCCTGCTTGCGTTGTATCCATATTACCAGACGGCAAGGCTGCTGCTGTTGCAAAACCTCTACCTGCTGCACAACCCTACCTTCGACGAAGAGTTGCGCCGGGCAGCCCTCTACATCACCGATCGCAAAGTGATCTTCAACCTTGTAGAGGCTGCGCACTACCAGCTGAAGACTGCCGGCACCCCCAGTAAGGTCACAGAAAAGCAAACAGCTGGAAATGAGAACCGCACCCTCTCGCTCATCGACAACTTCCTCGACTCCATTCCCGAGGAGCCTGAAGAGAAAGACTCCAAGCGCAAGCCCACGCCTGCCGATGCTGCCGTCGACTACGTGTCGTATCTGCTCGAGATCGAGAGCGAGGAGGAGAGACATGAGGCCAGGCAGGCCCCACTGCTCAAAGGGCAGGATTTGATAGATAATTTCATCAACAATGGCAACGGAAAAATTCAACTGAAGGAAGAACCAGAGTATATGCCTGAACTCGAAGACCACACCCCAAGTGACGAAAAAGAGGGCGATGAAGGCTACTTTACGGAGACATTGGCCAAGATTTATATCAAACAAGGGCGATATAATAAAGCACTTGAAATAATTCAGCGATTAAATTTGAATTATCCAAAAAAAAATGCTTACTTTGCAGACCAAATCCGTTTTTTAGAAAAGTTGATATTAAATAACAAAAATAATAAGTAAAGAATTATGTACACATTTTTTGTAGTTCTCATTGTCCTGGTATCAATACTTATGGTCGGTATTGTACTCATCCAGGAATCCAAGGGAGGCGGCCTTGCCAGCAACTTCTCGTCTTCTAATGCCATCATGGGCGTGCGCAAGACCACCGACTTCATCGAGAAAGCCACATGGGGTCTCGCTGCCGCAATGGTCATCTTCAGCATCGTTTGTGCCTACACCGCTCCACAGGCCTCTACCGACCAGAGCGTGCTCGAGCAGACCGCTACAGAGACACAGACCACCAACCCCACCAACACCCAGGGTTTCCAGGCTGGCCAGCAGACGGCTCCGGCACAAGGAGCTGCCAAGACTCCCACTGCACCAGCCCAGAGCGCACCTGCCACACCGGCTAAATAAAAATTAGATAAAAAAGTACGGGATTTATTTGGCAGTATAAAATAAATCCTGTACCTTTGCACTCGCTTTTGAGAAGCAAACTTTCTAGCACGGTGGATGTAGTTCAGTTGGTTAGAGCGTCAGATTGTGGTTCTGAATGTCGTGGGTTCGAGTCCCACCCTCCACCCTTCAAGAAACAAGCGGAAATCCTCACACGAGGTTTTCCGCTTTTCTTTTCAACACGATTTCTTTGATTTGCCCACAAGTGGATTTTTTGGGGCTCAGTTAATAAATCTGTGTTTTTAACAATTAGTCTCATGCGAACAATTGCTTGACTCTGTATAGGTAAAAGCTAAGATCATTGACTCCCCTAAATTCTGCCCTGAAGCTTTTCAGCTTGCTGTTAAAAG
>JBHAFS010000013.1:0-34798 GCA_041856205.1 Prevotella sp. | reverse complement strand
CTCCGCTCGCCTTTGGCGAATCTCAGAAGATATGAGAATATCATTTTAGCGGGAACTCATCGCAGAATATCTTGTCAGACCCGCAGGCGGGTCTCATAGGAGAATATCATTTACTATACAGAGTCAAGCTATTATTCGCCTGAAACTAATGGTTAAAAACACAAATTTATTAACTGAGCCCAATTTTCTTTCCAACTGCCATCAATATAACAGCCCTGTCTTGACCAAGATTGCCAAGACAGGGCTGTTATGATGTGATAAGGATCAAGGCGTGTGAGGTGTTTTGTCGGCTTCTGTCTAAAATTGTTTCGGTACTGCCTTCAGCCTCCCCCTTTCAATAGACCTTTCAAAACCCTCTTTCAAATGCCATTATTAGGACCTTCGTATTTCAGTCCCTACGGAAACATCTTTCTAAAGCCATTTTAAGGAACTCTTTTTCAGAATTCTATTTTGGAAGCCTTTGTCGGATGCCTTCAGCCTCAATCTACCGCGTCGAAACCTTTTGTGCTGTTGCTCCGCATGATGTCGCGGATATTTTGCTCTTTGTACTCGCCGCCGTGATGTGCTGTTGGGTCGGGGTGATGTGGTTGGTCTTCCTCATAATGGAAGCCTTTGTAGTTCAACTCTCCGATGCGCCAGAACACGACAGCCACAATCAGGAAGAGAACAAATGCGATTGCTATATTCATCTTTGTTGATTAATGTTTGAAATTTGTTGCAAAGTTAGTTATTTTCTTTAAAAAAGGGTAGGAGGAATCCCTTTTTTTCCTATATTTGCAAAAATAAGTATTCATTTTAACAAGAGAGTTATGGCAAGTTTCATAGAAAATATTCTGAACAGCGGGGCCGGCCAGCAGGTGCTTGACATGGCCCGCAACAAGCTGAAAAGCGGCAATGTAGAAGAGATCCTGAGCAAGGCCACAGCTGGTGGAAACATCGGTGGTCTGGCCCAGGGAGTGATCAATGTCATCGGTCTGGCAACAGGGTCGGTGAAGAAAAAGCTTTAAGGAGGACGTGCTATGGAAAAGATAGTTGATGTGGTCAAGCTGATGGCAAAGACCGGTGTGTTTTTTGCGAATGCCGACGGTTGCTATTCGAACAAGGAAGAGCAATACCTAGGCGATTTCTTGAGTGGCATGCAGCAGATGGGCGACCTCGACGATGACCTGCGTAAGGAGGTGTCCGACACCCTGACCCGTAAATACTCCCTCGACGAGGTGCTGGCCGACACGCGTGGGCTGCTCGAGGGATTTAGCAACGAGGAGCGGACGGCCATCCTGGCCGCTATCAATGCCTTCATCGGCGAAGTGGTCAGGGCTGACGGGCAGGTGCATCCGCTCGAGGAAGAGAACTTTAAGATGTGGAAGCGGGCCTTCGGTCTGGCTTAGTGGCATTCTCACCCTCGGCTGGTATCTGCCACCACTATAGCTTTGCTCCTACAAGACCTTTGGGGCAAAGACCGTTGAGCCAAGATTATTGAGGCACGGCAGGTACTGCCTGGGGCAACGATGCTCTATCATAAAAATTGGTAAAACGGCAAGACTTCTGCCCCTATTCGTGGGAAAAGCCGTAACTTTGCCAGACTATTGCAATATGAATCAGTATGGTAAAACTAGGTAAATGGATCGGTGGCTTCTTCGGACTCATGTATGGTGGCCCACTGGGGGCCTTGGCTGGGTTTGCGTTGGGGGCCGCTTTCGATGCCACCACCAATTCGGACGATGCCGCTGGGCGCAGGCTGTTTGACGATGACAATGCCGGGCACACCAACTATGGCCAGCAGCAGTATGGCTACGACGAGGGTCGCATGTACGAGGGTCAGCGCAATACGTTCCGCTTCTCACTGCTCGTGCTCGCTTCATATATCATTCGCGCCGATGGCCGGGTGATGCACTCTGAGATGAATCTCGTGCGCCAGTGGCTTCGCACTAACTTTGGCGAGGCTGCTGTGGGTGAGGGCGAGGAAATCTTACGCAAGCTCTTCGACCAGCAGAAACGCCTTGGGGCTGACGAATACCGCAGCGCCGTGCTCAGCAGTTGTGTGCAGCTCAGACAAATCATGTCCTACGAGCAGCGCCTTCAACTGCTCAACTTCCTGGTGCTGATAGCCCAGGCCGATGGTGCTGTGGTGAGCGCCGAGGTGGTGGTTTTGAGGGAATGTGCCCGCAGCCTGGGACTGAGCGATGCCGATGTCGACTCGATGCTCAACCTCAAGGATGCCGGTTCGAGTCTTGATGCAGCCTACAGGGTGCTGGGCGTTTCGCCCAGTGCCACCGATGAGGAGGTGAAGGCAGCCTACCGCAAGTTAGCCCTGCAGAGCCATCCCGACAAGGTGGCTGCCCTTGGCGAGGACGTGCGCAAGGCTGCCGAGAAGAAGTTTCAAGAGGTCAACGCCGCCAAGGAGACGGTGTGGAAGGCTCGGGGCATGTAGCCCCTTACCCTTGGCCCAGTTATAAGAAGAAATAGAGCGGATAGGTCATTGCTGGCCTGTCCGCTCTTTACGATTGGTTTCGAATAGTGACGTCAGAAATTGATTTCAGATTCTTTTTATATGTGATGTTAATCTATATCATTGGTAGCTTATTCTTGCCATTGGCTCCTTGCGGGCTACATTAGATTTTTCCCACCAGGTCGATGCCAGGTTTCAGGGTCTTGCCGCCCTTCTTCCATCTGGCGGGACAAACCTCGCCGTCGTGGGTAGCCACAAACTGGGCGGCTTCCACCTTTCTCACCAGTTCTTCGGCGTTGCGCCCGATGCTGTTGTCCTGAATCTCAGCAATCTTGATCAGTCCCTCTGGGTTCACGAGGAATGTGCCGCGATAGGCCACGCCCTCATCCTCCTTATAGACGCCAAAGCCACGACTGATGACTCCTGTGGGGTCGGCGAGCATGGCATATTTAATCTTTCGGATAGTCTCAGAGGCATCGTGCCAAGCCTTGTGTACGAAATGGGTGTCGGTGCTCACCGAGAACACCTCTACGCCCATGCCTTTGAGCTGCTCGTATTTGTCGGCAAGGTCTTCCAGCTCTGTGGGGCAAACGAAGGTGAAATCGGCAGGGTAGAAGAAGAACAGGGCCCACTTGCCCTCAATATCTTTGTTGGTGACGGTCCTGAATTCGTTATTCTGAAAAGCTTGTGCGCTAAACTCCGGTGCGTGTGCATTAATGATAGGTTCCATGTGCAAATTCATTTAAATAGTTAATGTTTATCTCTGTCAACTTAGAAGCAGAAGCCTGGCTCCGAATCCTCGTTGGTCAACCATTCTGATTGACGTTACAAAGATAGAAAACAGGCGATGAAACGACAACAGATTATTTTAATGGCCCGATAGATTTTTTCTATCATGACCGCTAAACGCTTGTTTTTGCGGGCTTTATGGCTAATCATAAGAATATTCAACTACTCACAAATGATGATTTTGCCCCGGTTAATGGCAAATTGATGACATGGTTCACCCCTCTCTCGTTTTTTTTCGCTAATTTTGCTTTTACAGAAAATAATCACATCCCAATCATCATGACCCTGCAACAACTCGAATATGTCATGGCGGTCTACCGTTTCAGGCATTTTGGCAAGGCTGCCGACTACTGCGACGTAACGCAGCCCACCCTCAGCTCGATGGTCCAGAAGCTTGAAGAAGAGCTGGGCATCAAGATTTTCGACCGCCGTTCGCAACCCGTTCAGCCCACACACGTGGGTATGAAGGTTATCGACCAAGCGTGGAAAGTGCTGGTGCGCGCACAGAAGCTCAAAGAGATTGTGGAAGAAGAGCGCCAGTCGCTGCTCGGCACCTTCAACATCGGGGTGCTGCCCACCATCGCACCCTATCTCTTGCCGGGCTTCTTCCCACAGCTCATGAACGACTACCCTGAAATGGATATCCGCGTGACGGAGATGAAGACCGAAGACATGAAACTGGCATTGCAACACGGTGACATCGATGCTGCCATCTTGGCACGGGTCGATGGACTGGAAGAGTTCGATTGCCAGACGCTCTATTTCGAGCAGTTCTACGCCTACGTGGCCAAGGATGAGCCGCTGTTCACCAAGGAGAATATCAAGTCGACCGACCTTCCCGGAGAGATGCTGTGGCTGCTCGATGAGGGGCATTGCTTTAGAGACCAGCTGGTGAAGTTCTGCCACCTCAAGTCGGCCAGCCGAAGCAAGAAAGCCTACAGTCTGGGAAGCATCGAGACCTTCATGCGGATTGTGGAGCAGGGCAAGGGCATCACCTTCATTCCCGAACTGGTTATCCGCCAGCTGAACGTCGACCAGAAAAAACTCGTCAGGAACTTCGCTCTACCCATCCCCACGCGCGAAATCATCCTGATGACCTCTCCTTCGTTCATCCGCACCAGTCTGCGCGATATGCTCATCGATCGCATAAATCAGTCTGTGCCCCAAGAGATGCACAAACTACGCCAGACGCAGCAGCCGGTGTAGTGGTGTGTTGCTGTGTTGGTGGACTGGAAAACAAAATAAAAAAGGAAGAGGACTGGTGTCCTCTTCCTTTTTTATTGACCATATAAAATCGTTGGCCTGCCTTTCGGGGCGGAGTAAGCCTCGAGCGGCGCCAACTATGTGATTAAGCTTCCTCAGCAGCCACCTCGTCGTCCGACTTCTTGGTGCGACGTGTGGTGCGCTTGCGCTTGGGCTTGTCGTCAGCAGGTGCTTCGGTCTGCACACCGGCCAACTCGGGGTCGATGAGGATGCGGCCACAGTATTCGCACACCAAGATCTTCTTGTGCATCTTGATGTCCAGCTGTCGCTGTGGCGGAATCTTGTTGAAGCAGCCGCCGCAGGCATCGCGCTGCACATATACAATGCCAAGACCGTTGCGGGCACCCTTGCGTATGCGCTTGAAGCTGGCCAGCAGGCGCGGCTCAATCTTGGTCTCGAGCTCACGGGCCTTGGCCTTCAGCTCCTCTTCCTCCTCGCGCGTCTCCTGCATGATCTCCTCCAGTTCGTTGCGTTTGTGCTCGAGGTCTTGCTGACGGTCGGTGATGTTCTCCTGTGTCCGCTGCAGGTCCTCCTTGCGCTCGGCCACCTTCTGGTTGGCCTCTCTGATTTTCTTGTTGCAGAGCTCTATCTCCAGCGTCTGGAACTCAATCTCCTTTGTCAGCGTGTCATACTCGCGGTTGTTGCGCACCTCCTCAAGCTGGCCCTTGTAGCGTTCCACGCTCTGCTGAGCCATCTCGATCTCATTGCGCTTCTGTGCAATGGCTGACTGGAAATCTGAAATCTCGCTCTCGATTTTCTCCAGTCGGGTGTTCAGACCGGCGATCTCGTCTTCCAAGTCTTGCACCTCAAGGGGCAGCTCACCACGCAGGGCGCGCTTTTCGTCTATTCCCGACAATGTTGTCTGCAGTTGGTAGAGCGCGTTGAGCTTCTCTTCAACAGTCAAGTCTGTAGGATCTTTCTTTGCCATAATCTTTTGAATATTTGTTTCTTAAATGTTACAAGTAGATAATCGGATTGGTGTTGACCGAGGTGATGAAACACTTCACACCAGGGCACTCACGCTCAATCACCTCGCGGAAAATCTCACAGGTGTATTGCTCGCTCTGGTAGTGCCCGATAACGGCAATCTGCAACTCCTGGTCGTGACCGAAGTATTCGTGGTAGTGCATCTCGCCTGTCACAAAGGCATCGGCCCCTTGGGCAATGGCCTGAGGCAACAGGAACGAGCCTGCACCACCGCAGAGCGCTACCTGCTTGATGCCCCTTCTGAGCAGCTGGTTGGCCATCACGCACTCAGCGCCAAACTGCTGCTTGAGCAGGATGATGAAGTCGTCGGCAGCCAGTGTCTCGGGCAGTTCACCTATCACCCCTTCACCTCCGTCGACCATGATGGTCGTCTCGTAGCTGTCATTGCCTTTGGCCTCCACGGTGGCTTGCTTGCCCAGGAACCGCAGGTTGGTGAGTCCGAGTTTCTCGGCAATCTTATAGTTCACTCCGCCTCGCGCGCTATCGAGGTTGGTGTGCATCGACACGATGGCCACATGGTTCTCGATGGCCTTCATCACTGTGCGTTGCACATAGTCCTCGCCCGTGATTCTTCGCAGTTTGTGGAAGATGAGCGGATGATGCGATACAATGAGGTTGCAGCCGAGCGAGATAGCTTCGTCGACTATTTGCTCGGTCACGTCAAGACACAACAAAGCCCCTGAGACTTCCGCTTCTGTCAATCCAATCTGCAAGCCGGCATTGTCATAGTCTTCCTGCAGAGGCAGAGGCGCGAATTGTTCAAGGGCGTTCACCACTTTTGATATTTTCACGCTAAATACGATTAGAATACAAAATTACTAAGAAAATTACAGATTCGTTCTTGGCCAGGCTTCCTTTTAGTGAGATTTAACAATCTCATTCTGTTGGCGGATTCCATCAGCAAGTGCAATAACACTCAATTCTATTTGCCCATGTTTGACTTGTCGTAGGCCTCTGTTGTTGAAGCCTGAGCCCTGTTTTCATCCTTTGTGAAGACCGCTGACGTGGTGCGATACTTATACTGATGTCGCGTGTTTGGGACCAGTCCACATTCTGCTTCGACTCGAATCACATTCTGCTTCGACTCGAATCACATTCTGCTTCGAGTCGAATCACACCCTGTTTCGAGTCGAACCATCGTTTGATCATTACTTATATGTGATGAGATTACTTGCTTTTCTATGCTTCAGTAAGCCCTTTTGGGCTGGCCTTCACTGCCTGTTTTGTGTAATAATGGCCGATGCCTGCCGAGCGGGAAAAGATATTTCGTAACAAATGTGCCCAGAATACGTTTTGGCACTCAATTTGTTGCAATTATTGTAAATCAACAATTAGACATTACAAACAATGAGAGCAAACATAAAAAGAGGTGAGAGAGAGCGTGTTGTTATTGTGGGCGGTGGCCTTGGCGGACTGGAGTTGGCACAGCAGTTGCGCAAGTCGGAGTTTCAGGTGGTGCTGGTCGACAAGAACAACTACAACCAGTTTCCGCCCCTCATCTATCAGGTGGCTTCGGCGGGTCTCGAGCCGAGCAACATCTCCTTTCCCTTCAGGCGTGTCTTTCAGGGTATGAAACATTATTTCTTCCGCATGGGCGAGGTGAAGTCTGTCGACACCGAGGAAAAGGCCATACAGACTTCTTTCGGCACAATACATTACGATCATCTGGTGCTGGCGGCCGGGGCCACTACCAACTTCTTTGGCAACAAGAACATCGAAGCCCAGGCTCTGCCGATGAAGACCGTCACCGAGTCGATGCGGCTGCGCAACACCATCTTCCAGAACCTGGAGCGTGCCGAGACCGAGGACAATGCCGACCGCAAGCAGGCCCTGATGACCATCGCCATCGTGGGTGGCGGACCCTCGGGCGTGGAGATTGCGGGCGTGCTGGCAGAGATGAAGCGTACCATCGTGCCGCGCGACTATCCCGACCTCGACGTGTCGAAGATGAATATCTATCTCATTAATGCCGACGACCGCCTGCTCAAGAGCATGGGCCCCGCCTCGTCGGCGCGGGCCGAGAAAGACCTTGCCAAGCTGGGTGTCAAGATCATGCTCAATAGCATGGTGACCGACTATGTAGGCAAGCAGGTGGTGCTCAAAGACGGCACCACGATACCCGCCGAGACGGTCATCTGGGTGAGTGGCATCCGAGCCAATACCATCGAGGGCATACCTGCCGAGAGCATCGGGCGTGGCGGCCGCATCCTCACCGACCGCTACAATCGGGTGAAGGGGCTCGATGAGGTCTACGCCATAGGCGACCAGTCGCTGGTGGAAGGCGACGACGAATATCCGCAAGGGCATCCGCAGCTGGCACAGGTGGCTATCCAGCAGGCCCGGACGCTGGCCGGCAACCTCCTGCACCAGGAGCGCCCCTTCAAGCCTTTTGCCTACCGCAACCTCGGTGTCATGGCCACCATCGGTCGCAATAAGGCCGTGGCCGAGATATGGCGCCTCAAGTTTGGCGGCATCGCAGCCTGGCTCTTGTGGCTGGTGGTTCACCTCCGCTCTATCCTGGGGGTGAAGAACAAGACTGTAGTGTTCCTCAACTGGTTGTGGAGCTACATCAACTATAAGCAGAGCCTGCGCCTTATCCTGCGCCCGGTGGGCAAGTCGCATGCTGCCGAGGCTGAGGAGATCCATTGAGCATCATGACGGAGTCTGTGCCGGCTTACAAGTAAGACCGAGAGCGGGGCACAAACCATTTAGTCCCAAGTCTGCCAAGAGCACATTTCTTCTTGGCAGACTTGGGACTTATCTCTTTTTTTTCTATCTTTGTGGCAGAAATCCATTCATTCTGACTCAAAGACAATGAAACAGAACCTTTTGATTCTCATGCTTTTGTTCGCAGCTGTTGCGGTCAAGGCCCAGCGTGTGGCTATGCCCGACTCAACTCAGGCCTTGCGGCCGGTGGTCGTCCTGCCGATGCCCGAAAGCTCGGGGCAGGCTTACAAAGACACTCGCTACTGGCAGCGCCATAAGGTGCAAAACCTGGCAGGTGGTCTCAGTCTGGGCGTGGGGCTCAGCTCACTGGCTCTGTGCGGCCTCGTCTATGCGGTGGGCAGCTCCGAGTCGGATGGCTCTCCGTCGGTTGGAACGCTCGGGGGCATCTGGATAGGTGCTTCCTCGGCGCTGACGCTTGCCAGCATCCCGCTGTTTGTTGGTGCGCACAAGAACAAGCAGAAAGCCCGTGCCATGGCTGCCGACGGCTACGAGACATCAGGGGCAGCAGAGCGCGACTGGCGGTCTACGGGTTTGCGCTACGAGGTGTCGTGCGGCGTCACATGGCCCGTGGGGCAGGGGGCACTCGGCGATGAGCGATTGGGTTGGACGGCGGCGGTGGAAGCGCGCAGCTATCTGGGCAATAGTCCGTTAGGATTGGCCGTGCAGCTCAGCGTCGACGATGTGCGCAAGCAAGAACAAGTGTATGTCACCTCGGGTAGCATCACCACCATGAACACCAAAATGACCGACGATATCCATGTGGCTCTGTCGGTCATTCTCGATTATCATTTTGTCAAGGGCGGCACCTTCAACCCTTATGTGGGCGCTGGTGTGGGCTTTGGCCTTCCCGCCTCGTTCTTGTGCCAGCCGCGGGTGGGCGTCGAACTGTATCGTCACCATCGCATCGCCCTGTCTTCCCACCTCGATTTTGGGGCTTCGGACGGTGACATGTGGAGCAAGCGGCTGACCGACTTGCGTCTTACTTATGGCTACACATTCTAAGCGTCGGGGGCAAATGGTGCTTCGGTCCCCCGCGTTGTCGGGTACCTGAACACACAACCATCGGCTATCCAATCAGGCTTCCGGCTGCCGCGTCGGCAAATACCCTCACATCGTTAAGGGCGTGATGGGCGACGTAGGCCGCCGGCCCCGTGTCGACCCCTGAGCAGAGGTCGTGCAGGATGGGAGCTTTGGCGCTGCCCGTCATCAGGAACGCCACACGGCTGGCTCGGATGATGGGCTGGCCGGTCAGGGCCACACGCTTCTGCCCTGTGGTGGGATGGGTGCCCACGGCGTAGGTCGCGGGGGTGGTGAGCAGCTGCTCCTGCCCCGGGAAGATCGAGGAGGTGTGGCCGTCATCGCCCGCACCCAGCTGCACCAGGTCGAAGATGGGGTATCCGTCGCTGCTGCCCGGCAGCTGTTCTTCCACCAGAGCGGCATAGCGCGCAGCCTCGGCTTCGGGGGCGTTCTCGCCATGTATGCGGAACACCTGACCTTCGTCGAGCGGCACCT
This sequence comes from Prevotella sp., assembly GCA_041856205.1. Taxonomy (GTDB): domain Bacteria; phylum Bacteroidota; class Bacteroidia; order Bacteroidales; family Bacteroidaceae; genus Prevotella. The sequence continues at coordinate 25,071 of JBHAFS010000013.1, read as the reverse complement.
TGCTCAGTAGGTGTTCGCGCGTCATGCCATAGTTGCTCTCAGGATGGTCGGGGCCCACGCAACGCTCGTCGACCCACCACAGGCGCAGACGCTGCCAGGGTGTCTGGGCTGCAAACTCGTCGGCCCAGATATCAAACATGAGCGCGGGGGTGGAGCCACCGCTCAGGGCGATGTTCACCTCGTTGCGCTCCACCTGGCTGGCGGTGTGCAGAATGTAGCGCACCAGTTCTCTGGCCGTCTCTGCGGGCGTAGATAAGATATGATTTGTCATAGCTCGCAATATAAGTCGGTGTTGGTGAGGTTCTTGCACGGGTTGGTCCATTCCACCCCGTGGTCGGTCATCAGACTCTCGCTCTCGAGCGGGCCCCAGGTGCCTGCTGGATAGCCGTAGAGTGGGGCGTCGTCGTGGCTCTGCCAGTAGCGCAAGATCGGGTCGAAAAACTTCCACGAGGCTTCCACGGCATCGCTGCGGGTGAAGAGCGTGGCGTCGCCCTGGATGCAGTCGTCGATGAGGCGGGCGTAGGCGTCGTCGATGAGCACGTCGCCCAGCTGGTCGTAGCTGAAGTCCATGGTCACCTGTTTCACGTCGAATCCTGCCCCGGGCACCTTCATGCCTATCTTGAGCACGATACCCTCGTTGGGCTGTATGCGCAGGATGAGCTTGTTGGGCTTGGGGTGGACGCCGTCCACACCGCTGAACATCTGGTGGGGTGCCTCCTTGAAGTGTACCACAATCTCGGTCACCTTCGTGGGCATCTGCTTGCCGGTGCGGATGTAGAAGGGCACGCCGCTCCATCGCCAGTTGTCGATGCGCAGCTTCATGGCCACGAAGGTCTCGGTGCGCGAGTCGGGGGCGATTCCCTTCTCCTCGCGGTAGCCCTTCTTGTCGCCCGAGGCCAGATATTGTCCGCGCACGATGTGCTCGTCGAAGTCGACCTCGTTGAGCGGCCTGAGGGCGTTGTACACCTTCACCACCTCGTTGCGGAAATAGTCGGCATTGAACACCGACGGCGGCTCCATGGCCGTCAGGGCCACGAGCTGTATGAGGTGGTTCTGCACCATGTCGCGCAGGGCACCCGCCGTGTCGTAGAATCCGCCGCGGTTCTCGATGCCCAGGTTCTCCACAGCCGTCACCTCCACATAGTCGATGTAGTTGCGGTTCCACAGCGGCTCGAAGATGCCGTTGGCAAAGCGGAAGGCCAGGATGTTCTGTGCCGTCTCCTTGCCCAGGAAGTGGTCTATGCGATAGACTTGCCGCTCCTCGAAGGCCGAGGCATAGATACGGTTGAGCTCAAGAGCCGACTCGAGGTTGTAGCCGAAGGGCTTCTCCACGATGATGCGCGAGCCCGGCGTGTTGAGCCCGGCCTCCTTGAGGTGGAGGGGCACCACACCGTAGAGCGAGGGTGGCGTAGCCAGGTAGTAGAGCAGGTTGTCGGGCTCATCGCTGTGGGTGAGATCCTTCAGTCTGTCGCGCAGGCCACCGTAGCCATCGGCCTTGGCCGGGTCGAGGGGCAGATAGTAGAGGTGTGACACAAAGGCATTGAACAGATCCTCGTCCTGCTCGGCGGTCTTCACAAAACGATGCAGCTCGCCGAGGATGTACGTGCGGTATTCGTCGTCGCTGTAGGCCGTGCGCGCCACGCCAAGGATAGAGAAGCCGCCTTTAAGCCTTTGGTTCTTGAAGAGTGAATAGAGTGCCGGCATGAGCTTACGCTTGGTCAGGTCGCCGGAAGCTCCAAAGATGACCATTGCAAATTTATCCATTGTTGTGTTCCCCCTTCCTTATACATTATAAGTACCCGACTTGGTGTCGCCGCCGTGTCCAGTCCAGTTCTCGTGGAAGAACTGTCCGCGCGGTGTGTCCTTGCGCTCAAAGGTGTGTGCCCCGAAGTAGTCGCGCTGGGCCTGCACCATGTTGGCGGGCAGATCGGCTGAGGTGAGCGAGTAGAAGTAATTGAGGGCCGAAGAGAAGGCCGGTGTGGGCACGTCGGCCAGCACACATTGAGCCACGAGTTCCTTCCAGCCGGCTACCAGACCGGTCATCTCCTGTGCGAAGTAGGGTGCCAGCAACAGATGGCGGGGCTTGTCGCCCACCTCGTAAGCCTGAGCGATGTCGTTGAGGAACGCGCTGCGAATGATGCAGCCGCCGCGCCACATGCGTGCGATGGACGCCATGTCGAGGTCCCATCCGAACTTGTCGGAGGCTGTCTGCAGCACCGAGAAGCCTTGTGCGTAGCTCACCAGCTTAGAGGCGTAGAGTGCGGCAAAGACATGCTGCAGCAGTTGCTCGCGGTCGGCCACGGCAATAGGAGCCTGCCTTGTGAACTGCCCTGCGGCCAGCGCGCGCATCTCTTTCTGTGCCGAGAGGCTACGCTCAAACACCGCCGTGGCGATGAGGCCCAGGGGCATGCCCAGTTCCATGGCGTTGATAACCGACCACTTGCCCGTGCCTTTCTGCCCAGCGGCGTCGAGGATGCTGTCGATGAGGTAGCTGTCCGAGGCTTCCTTGTGGCGCAGAATCTGTGCCGTGATCTCGATGAGGTAGCTGCGCAGCTTGCCGTTGTTCCACTCGTCAAACACGTCGGCCATCTCCTCGTTGTTCATGCCGCCAACGTTCTTCATGATCCAGTAAGCCTCGGCAATGAGCTGCATGTCGCCATACTCAATGCCGTTGTGGATCATCTTCACAAAGTGGCCGGCACCCTGCGGGCCCACCCACTGGCAGCATGGCGTGCCGTCATCGGCCTTGGCCGCAATCGACTGCAGGATAGGCTTCACACCCTCCCAAGCCTCCTTGGAGCCACCGGGCATGATTGAGGCACCGTTGAGAGCACCTTCCTCGCCACCCGAGACACCGCTGCCCACAAACCTGAATCCGCGGGCCTCGGCCTCGGCCACGCGTCGGTTGGTGTCCTCATAGTTCGAGTTGCCGCCGTCGATCATCGTGTCGCCGGGCTCGAGCAGGGGCATGAGCTGTTGCATGAGTTCGTCGACGGGCTTGCCCGCCCTGACCATCATCATGATCTTGCGCGGACGAGCGATGGAGGCCACGAAGGAGGCCACGTCAGTATGTCCCTCGATCGATTTGCCCTTGGCGCGGCCGTTAATGAATTTTTCTACAACGCCTTCCTCGATGCCGGGCACCGTGCGGTTGTAAACCGACACCATCCAACCATGGTTGGCCATGTTCAACGCCAGGTTCTCGCCCATGACGGCTAGACCGATGAGACCTATATCACTTTTCTTTTGATTTTTCATTTGTTTTTCTCCTTTATTTATAATTATTACAATAGCAAAGGTACATTATATTTTTGAAAACAAGACGAAACCCTCCTTTTTTTTCAACGCTGCGCGATAGACTGGACAGAAATAATATGTAAGGATCAGGAAGTAGTTGGTTTCAATATTTCATCTTGCAGATGGTGCCGGTTGTGGGTTAAGCGATGTTTTTGCTTCCAGAGCATAGGGGGGACAGGAGCGGTTTCCATAGGTCACCGCTCTTCAGTCAGGAGTGTCGCAGTTGCGGTGTCTGATGGAGAGCTGATAGTTGCCCAATCTCCCCATCATTCACCGGTTGTCCTCACTACTTGGCCAGGCGCAGCAGGTCGTCGTCGGTAAGCGACTGCAGCCGGTGGGTGGCAATGAGCTCGTCGGCACGCTGGCGGTTGGCAGTCTTGAAGATGAGCACGCCCTTGTTTTTCAGCAAGAATGAGTAGAGGTAGCTGATTTCCAGTTGGTCGCTGGCAAATATCTGCAGCACGTCGGCCGCTTGTCCGGGGGTGTTGTCGAGCTCGATGGCTTGCACCAGCGAGAGGGTGACGGTGATGCCGTTCTCCTTCAGCACGAGGTAAGCGCGCTGGGGTTCGGTGCAGATGATGCGACAGATGCCGAAGTCCTGGGTGTCGGCCACGGTGGTGGTGATAAGCTGGATCTGCGACTGCTTGAAGAGTCGTAGGACGGTCTCCAGCGTGCCCACTTTGTTTTGTAGGAAGATAGAGAGTTGATAGACCATGGTTTGTTGGTTTGTTGGTGGGTTGGTTATTTGTTGGGGAGTTGTATCGAGGGATTATCGAGGAAGGCCCGTCGGTCTACCACGCGCACGGCCTTGCCGTCGCTCGTGGGCAGGGTGCCCTGGGGCAGCAGCTTGACATAGGGCGTGAGCAGGATCTCGTCGTGCAGCGCACGAGCGATGCTCTTGGTGAGGCGTTGCAGCACGGCAAAGTCGTCGTCGAAACCCTGTGCCAGCTCCACCTCCACGGTCATGGCATCGTTGCTCTCCTCGGTATGGAGCGTGATGAGGTAGTTGCTGCCCAGTTCCTTGAACTGCATGAGCACCTGCTCGATCTGTATGGGGAAGATGTTCACACCCTTGAGCACAATCATGTCGTCAGAGCGCCCGCGCATACGGTCGATGCGGCGGTGGTGGCGGCCGCAGGGGCACTCCCCGGGCAGGATGCGGGTGAGGTCGCGTGTGCGGTAGCGCAGCAGGGGCATGGCCTCACGGTTGATGGTGGTGAGCACCAGTTCGCCCACCTCGCCCTCGGGTACGGGCTCGAGCGTCTCGGGGTCGACAATCTCCACAATGTAATAGTCCTCCCAGATGTGCATGCCGTTTTGTTCCTGGCACTCGAAGGCCACGCCCGGTCCGCACATCTCCGACATACCGAAAGAGTTGTAGGCCTTCACGCCCAGCATCTCCTCGATGCGCTTGCGTTGCTCGTCGCTGTGGGGCTCGGCTCCGATGGCCAGGATACGCAGGTGGGTGTCGCGGCGAGGGTCAACACCCTCTTGCTGCATCACCTCGTAGATGCGGGTGGCATAGCTCGGTATGGCATGCACCACGGAGGTGCCGAAGTCGGTCATAAACTTGATTTGCCGTCTGGTGTTGCCAGCTCCAGCAGGTACGGTGAGCATGCCCAGCCGCTCGGCACCATACTGGAAGCCCAGTCCGCCGGTGAACATGCCATAGCCCGAGGTATTCTGGAACACGTCCTCGGGCCTTGCGCCCACCATCCACAGGCACCGTGCCACGGCGTTGGCCCATTGGTCGAGGTCGCGCTGGGTATGCAGCACTACGGTGGGGTTGCCTGTGGTGCCACTCGAGGAGTGGAGCCGCACACAGTGGGACAGGGGCGAGGAGGCGATGCCAAAGGGGTAGGTGTCGCGCAGGTCTTGCTTGGTGGTGAAGGGAATGCGTCGCAGATCGTCGAGGCTCCTGATATCTTCGGGACGAAGGTGCGCTTGCTCGAAACGCTGTTTGTAAAACGGCGAGTTCATGCAATGGGCCACGGTCTGCTTGAGACGTTGCAGCTGCAGGGCCTCGATGTCGGGACGCGAGAGCGTCTCTACTTCGGGATTGAAATAAGGTGAATATTCCATTTCAAATGTCTTGGTTTGTTTGAGGGGGCACCTCATTGCAGAGGTGTCGTCGTAGTCTTAGGTTTATATATCAGCAAAATTAGCAATATTCTTGAAATATGATATGTTTTTGGATAAGTTTTTCGGTCTGCCAAGGGAAAAACTAATAAAATAATGTCTATCTTTGCATAAGTCAAAAATAATAATTCAGTTGCTATGATAAACAAACAGCTATTACACCCGGAGAGCATTGTCGTGGTAGGAGGCTCGAACAATGTGCATAAGCCCGGAGGTGCCATCGTGCGCAACCTTACCAGTGGAGGATACAAGGGAACCTTGCGAATTGTCAACCCCAAGGAAGACGAGGTGCAGGGCATCAAGGCGTTTCACGATGCCAAGGAACTGCCGCCCACCGAGATGGCCATCTTGGTGGTAGCCGCGAAGTTTTGTCCCGACTACGTGGAGTTTCTCGCTGCCGAGAAGCAGGTCAGGGCCTTTATCATCATCTCGGCAGGCTTTGGTGAGGAGACCCAGGAGGGTGCCGAGCGCGAGCAACGCATTCTCGATAGCTGCGAGAAATACGGCTGCGCCCTTATTGGCCCCAACTGCATTGGGCTGATGAACGCGTGGTACCATGGCGTCTTCACCAAGCCCATCCCCCAGCTCCATGCCCAAGGAGCCGACTTCATCTCGGGCTCGGGCGCCACGGCGGTGTTCATCCTCGAGTCGGCGGTCATCAAGGGCCTGCCCTTCAACTCGGTGTGGAGCATCGGCAACGGCAAGCAGATCGGCATCGAGGACGTGCTGCAGTATATGGACGAGAACTTCGACCCCGATCGCGACTCGCGCATCAAACTGCTCTATATTGAGAACATCGCCAACCCCGACAAGCTGTTGTACCACGCCGGGTCGCTCATCCGCAAGGGCTGCCGCATTGCAGCTATCAAGGCTGGCAGCTCAGAGAGCGGGTCGAGGGCGGCCAGCTCGCACACGGGAGCCATTGCTAGCAGCGACTCAGCCGTCGAGGCCCTCTTCCGCAAGGCGGGCATCGTGCGCTGCTTCTCGCGCGAGGAGCTCACCACCGTGGGCTGCATCTTCACCCTGCCCACCCTCACGGGCAAGAACTTCGCCATCGTGACCCATGCCGGAGGCCCCGGCGTGATGCTCACCGACGCTCTGTCGAAAGGCGGACTCAATGTGCCGAAGCTTGAAGGACCGGCCACCGAGGAACTCAAGGCGCAACTCTTCCAGGGTGCCGCCGTCTCCAACCCCATCGACATCCTGGCCACGGGCACACCCGAGCAGCTGGGTGTGGCCATCGACTACTGCGAGCATAAGTTTCCAGAAATAGACGCCATCTTCGTCATCTTCGGCACCCCGGGCCTCGTGCACCTCTACGAGACCTACGATGTGCTGCACAAGAAGATCATTGAGAGCAAGAAACCCATCTTTCCCATCTTGCCCTCGCTCAACACCGCAGGGCCCGAGGTGGCAGAGTTTCTGGCCCGTGGCCATGTCAACTTCTCCGATGAGGTGACATTGGCCAACTGTCTGGTGCGCGTGATGAACACCCCTGCTCCGGCACCTGCCGAGGTGAACCTCTTCGGCGTCGACGTACCGAAGATCCGCGACATGATGAGTATGGTCGAGCAAGACGGCTACCTGCCGCCCGAGACCGTGCGCACCATCCTCCAGTGTGCCGGCATCCCCGTGGTGCCCGAGCAGGTATCGGCCGACAAGCAGCAGCTTTTGGCCTTTGCCGAGCAGGTGGGATACCCTGTCGTGGCCAAGGTGGTGGGGCCACTGCACAAGAGCGACGTGGGTGGCGTGGCACTCAACATCAGGAGCAAGGAGCATCTCGCCCTCGAGTTTGAAAGGATGATGAAGATCAAGGACGCCACGGCTGTCATGGTGCAGAAGATGGTCAAGGGCACCGAACTGTTTATTGGTGCCAAATACGAGCCGCGCTTCGGTCACGTGGTGCTCTGCGGACTGGGCGGCATCTTTGTCGAGGTGCTCAAGGATGTGTCGAGCGGCTTGGCGCCCCTGTCGATGTCTGAGGCCCGCTCGATGATCCACAGCCTGCGCGGTTACAAGATCCTGCGTGGCACCCGCGGTCAGCAAGGCATTAACGAGCAGAAGTATCAGGAGATCATCGTGCGCCTCTCCACCCTTCTTCGCTTTGCCACCGAGATTAAGGAGATGGACATCAACCCCTTGCTGGCCGATGGCGACAATGTGGTGACCGTCGATGCCCGCATTCGTGTGGCCCCGTCGAAGGGGTAGGACCGGGATAATCTGCAGTCTTCCTGCGTTCTCACAAGAGCTCCCTTCATTGAATCGGCTTATTCAACGGCCCCATAAAATCGCCCCCGGTCTCATTGCTGAGGCCGGGGGCGATTGTGTGATAGCAGCACCGTCGGTGCCGAGTGGCTTTCCCACTATCTCTCCACAGGATGGTTTTCCTCGAAGATGGCCATGCGCGCTTCGAGCAAGTCATACTGGTTGTCGCGGATGAACGAGGTGCAGACGCGCAGTCCCTCCTGCTGGCTGCCCGTGGTGACCAGGCAGATGGCGCTCACGCCGTAGTACATCAGCTGATGGGCCAGCTCGCCGCTCGTCATGCCGGGATAGCCGATGGTGAAGTAGAAGCCGTCGGCAATGGGCTCGTCGAGGTCGCGGTCGTAGACGATGTAGAAGCCATGGCGGCAGAAGATCTCCTTCAGGCGGTGGGCCCGCTCACCATACACTTTGATGTCGCCCCGGAAGTCGTAACTGCCGTCGGCCGCAGCCTTGAGCATGGCCGCCATAGCATACTGCGCGCTGTGGCTGGTGCCCGATGATAGTGCGTAGAGCATGCGCGTGGAGAACACCGGACCGAAGGGCAGCCCTTCGTAGCGGGCCGAGAGGTCGGCATAGTGGCGCCCGAACAGCTTGTCGCTGATGCAGGTCACGCCGATGCGCTCGCCGGCATAGCTGAAGGCCTTGCTGCCGCTGATGAGCAGGATGTAGTGGTCGGCATAGCGGCCCACGGTGGGCTGGAACGGCGGTAGGAAGGGTAGGCTCAGGTCTTTGCGGAAGTCCATGGCAAAGTAGGCCAGGTCTTCGATGACGATGGCGTCGTAGCGGTTGGCCAGCGTGCCGATGCTCTTCAGCTCGTCCTCGTTGAGACAGATCCACGACGGGTTGTTGGGGTTGCTGTAGATGATGGCACAGATGTTACCCTTCTGCAGATAGCTCTCGAGCTTGGGTCCGAGCTTCTCGCCCCGGTAGTCGTAGACATCGAAGGTCTCGTATTTCACGCCCATCACCTGCAGCTGCATCTTCTGCACAGGGAATCCCGGGTCGATGAAGAGCACCGTGTCGCGCTTGCCGTCGGCCTGTGCGCAGGTGAGGAACGAGGCGAAGGTGCCCTGCATACTGCCGCATACGGGTATGCAGCCCACGGGACTGATGTCGAGGTCGATAAAGGCCTTGACAAACCGCGAGGCCTGCTGCTTCAGCTCAGGCAGTCCCTGGATATCGGGGTAGGAGTGGGCGATGCCTTGCTGCAGGGCCTTGACCTGCGCCTCGGTACCGATGCTCGATGCCGGCAGTCCTGGGATGCCCATTTCCATCTTGATATATTCCACCCCCGACTCTTTCTCGGCGAAGGCGGCAATCGACTTCACCTCGCGGATGGTGGCCTTGGCAAAGTCCTGGATGCCATAGTCGCGTATGGCCCCGTCAATCAATGCCTGGTTGATTGGAGTTGGTTTCATGTATTCTTTTGTTGTATTCTGGTCGGCGTTGCCGCGGTGATTCCTGTGCGGGGCAACGTCCGAAGAACTTATTTCTGTGCGTTTCTTCCGATGGCCAGCGCCTTGATGTTGGCCTCCACCACCTCGTCGCCCTTGCGCCCGAACACCCTTCTGATGGCCTCCTCGAGTTTGTCGTTCTCGATGCCCAGAGCCTTCTGTGCGGCACCCAGCAGGATGACATTGGCCGATCGCGGCACGTTGTTGTCTTTGGCCAGCTGCTCGATGTCGATGGCAATGACATTGCTGATCTTGGCCAGGTCGGCATTGATCACCTCCATGTCGGGATAGTTGGGGATGTTGACGTAGGGCGTGGTGGATGTGATGATCCACCCCGTCTTGCTGAGGTAGGGCAGGTAGCGCAGGGCCTCCATGGGCTCCATGGAGATGATGACGTCGGCCGTGCCCAGGGCGATGAGGTCGCTGTGGATGGGATTTGACGACAGTCGCAGGTTGCTCTGCACGTCTCCTCCGCGCTGGCTCATGCCGTGTACCTCGGCCTGCTTGATGTAAAGGTCCTCGTTGAGGGCTGCCTCACCGATGATGGTGGCGATGGAGAGGATGCCTTGTCCACCCACTCCGCATAATATGATGTCGGTCTTCATTGTTGTTAGCCTTTCTTTTCTTGTTCTTTCTTCTCTTGAGCTTTCTTCTGTCTGTAGTGTCGCGACATGGTCTGCACGCACTCTCGGCGCGGGATGATGACGCTCGTGCCGTGGTATTCGATTTCCTGTCGGATGATGCGGCTGATCTCGGGGATGTTCTTCTTCAGTGGCACCACCACATGGAGGTGTTCCTCGGCGATGCCCAGTCCGCGGCAGATGGCCTCAAACTTGTTGGTGCCGGTGGAGTCTTGTCCGCCGGTCATGGCCGTGGTGAGGTTGTCGCTGATGATGAGCGTGATGTCGGCATTCTCGTTGATGGCATCGAGCAGTCCGGTGATGCCGCTGTGGGTGAAGGTAGAGTCGCCGATGACGGCCACGGCAGGCCACAGTCCGGCGTCGGCGGCACCTTTTGCCATGCCGATGCTCGCACCCATGTCTACACAGCTGTGGATGGCGTGGAAGGGAGCCATGAAGCCCAGCGTGTAACAGCCTATGTCGCCGAACACGCGCGCGTTGGGATAGTCGAGCAGCACCTCGTTCAGGGCCGTATAGGCATCGCGGTGGCCGCAGCCGTTGCATAGCTGTGGCGGGCGCGGCATGAGGTCTTCGCAGGGCGCGTAGATCTCGGGCAGCTCCAGTCCGAAGGCCTTCTTCACGGCATCGGGTGTGAGCTCGCCGGTGCGTGGCAGCTCACCGCTCAGTCGGCCCTTCACCACGGCGTTGCCGGGCATGATGCCGCGCAGCTGCTCCTCGATCACGGGCTGTCCTTCCTCCACCACCATCACGCTGTCGCAGCTGTCGGTCAGTCGGCGCACGAGGGTCTTGGGCAGCGGATACTGCGATACCTTCAGCACCGGGAACGGGCATCCCTGTGGGAAGCACTCCATGAGGTAGTTGAAGGCGATGCCGCTGGCGATGACACCCATGCTGTGGTCGTCGGCATCGATATACCGGTTGTAGCTCGAGGCGGCGGCATCGGCCTCCAGCTGTTCCTGCTGGGCGCAAACATAGTCGTTGCGGCGGCGTGCGTTGGCGGGCAGCAGCACCCAGTTCTTGGCCTCAGAGTTAAAGTTGATCTCATTCTCCTGACGTGCCTCGCCCTTGACGTTGACCACCGTTCGCGAGTGTGCGATGCGGGTGGTGAGGCGCATGAGCACCGGCAGCTTCACCTGCTCGCTGTAGTCGAAGGCCTGCTGCACCATGTCGTAGGCTTCCTGCTGGTTGCCGGGCTCGAAGCAGGGAATCATGGCAAACTTGGCATAGAAGCGGCTGTCCTGCTCGTCCTGCGAGGAGTGCATCGAGGGGTCGTCGGCCACGAGCACCACCAGTCCGCCGTTCACACCCGTGATGGCCGAGTTGACAAACGGGTCGGCAGCCACGTTCAGTCCCACATGCTTCATGCAGACCAGCGCACGCTTGCCCATGAACGACATGCCCAGGGCCTGCTCCATGGCAGTCTTCTCGTTGGTGACCCACTGGCGATGGATGTTTCGCGTTTTGGCGATGGGAGACTCTTGGATATACTCCGTGATCTCTGTTGACGGTGTGCCCGGGTAGGAATATACTCCCGAGAGTCCTGCGTGGAGTGCTCCCAGCGCAATGGCCTCGTCACCGAGCAAAAGTTTCTTTTCTGTCATGTTATTCTTTGGTTTTATAGCTATGTGTCTTGTTTCAGGTTTAAGCGGGCTGTAGTGGTTCAGCCCAGTGTCTCTGCGGCTTCGTCGTGCGGCTTGTGCGCGTGGGGGTGGTGCTGTGGCTCCTGTCTCATGGGTCAGCATCGTCGAGCACCGGAAACTCGCGTCGAAAGGCCTCCAGTGGTCCCATCTTGAGTTCTGCCGAGACCCAGTCTACCTCGTTGGGTCGGCAGGCCGCCAAGGTGTGGCCAAGGGCATCCACCATCTCGCTTGCGCCGTTGTAGCGTGCGTAGGGCGACGAGCCCACGCGGTTGACGCCGATGACATAGCATTGGTTCTCGATGGCTCGGGCATGCAGCAACGTGGTCCAGGCCTCGATGCGCGCCTGGGGCCAGTTGGCCACATAGATGGCCAGGTCGTAGTCGTTGCGGTTGCGGCTGAACACCGGGAACCGCAGGTCGTAGCACACCTGCAGCAAGATCCTGAACCCGGCATAGCAGACCACCACGCGCTCTGTCCCGGCGGTAAACATCCGGTCTTCGCCACCATATATAAATAGGTGGTGCTTGTCGTAATGTTTCTCGCTGCCGTCGGGATAAACGAAGTAGAACCTGTTGTAGAGTCGTCCGCCGTCCTCGGTGATGAGGCTTCCAGCCAGGGCACAGCGCCTGTCGACGGCCTGCTCCTTCATCCATTCCAGCGTGTGTGGGTCAGCCTGTGGACCTTCGCTGGGCTGGGTGATGAAGCCGGTGGAAAACATCTCGGGCAGCACAAAGAGGTCAGCCTGCCCGGCTTGATCGAGCAGGTTTGCAATGCATTCTCTGTTTTGCGCAGGGTTGCCCCATGCGATATCGGTTTGGAGCAGGGTTGCTTTCATCTATTCCACCTCAGCGTGATTCGGTATTGAAAGCAAAAATACAATAATATTTTCTATTTGACAAAGAAATAAGGCTCTTTTTGGATAATTGCTCATGGGAGAAGACCCGTCGCCCCGTCTCCTTCCTGAATGAGGAGGGGAGAACCATGTGGCGTGGGGTGAAAAAAAAATCATCATTGGAGGGGCGGTTGTTGTTTCTCTCTCGCAGATTTCACAGATGGCGCAGATTATTGCTTCACGGGTTACTTCTGCCCCTCGCCGCCGCTCGGGGGATTTTCGCAGATTTTTGGGCTCGCGCGGTGGGTTTGTGTGACTACATCTATATTTTTGTTATTACAAAAAAAGAACGGCAGGCATCCTCGCGATGCTTGCCGTACTTGTAACCTTAAAACAATCTCTTTTCCTTTTCTATCATCTAATCAAACCAATCAAATAATAACTACCTAATAAACCACTGTTTTCTGATGCAAAGATACGGACTTTATTCATGCTGGCGTGAAAAATGTTGCACAAACTGCAGATTCTTGCGTGCAATCGATTGAGCAGGCGCCCTATGCTTCAATAAGGTCTTCATTCCTATTCTTGGACAATGGATTATTTCCCTGCTGTAGTGTTCTTGGGTATCCATGTCAAGGCCAACTTAATTGTTATCTGCGTGGTGGCATCGCGCATCAGTCGCATGACGACTTCGTTAGGCAATTGGTGCTCGTCCAACGTATAATAATAATAGGTGTCGGATGCCAAAATCTTGCCGCTTGGTGTGGTGACTGACTCGTGAAGTGTCTGCGGAAGAAGCCTGCTTTGATGTCCGAAGTAACCATACGGCCGCAATACCGTCATGCTGTGCAAACTACTGGGAACGAAGTCGTAAGCATACGTATTGGGCAACGACGTGTAGGTAAAGGTCGCGCAGTATGGGCTGCCCTGTTCCTGCTGTTCGTACATGTCACTTAGGTTACCATCTTGCCAATGGTAACCGACAGAGCTTCGTATATGTCTGCCTATGTGCGTGAGGTTATCGGTTACGATGGATGTCAGATAACCGTCGTCATACCTCAGTTTGATATGGTAAATGGTGTTGCCGTGCAAGCGTCCTGCAATGCTGTCTACCCGTCCGTTTACCAGAAACAAAGTATCTGTGAAGATCAAAGTCTGCTGAGCCTGCTTGCTCACCATCGACGTGTAGATGCGTTGTTGTGTCAGATGATAGCGGATGTCGATACTGTCGGTGTGGCTAGCGTTTTCTGAGAAGCATCTCACCAGTCGCCCTTCATCGTTGTATTCGTATTTCATGTAGCCGTCCCCATATTGGAGGTTCGACAGCAGGAAAGTTTGGTTTGTGGGTGGAGTGGGGGAATCGGAATCAATGTCAGGAGTGGTGTTGCATGCACCAAGCCACCCTATAACGACAGGTGCAATGAGTATTTTCCATTTGATGTGATTCATGTCAGCATAGTTTGATACACTTTGTTATAACACGCAAAACCACTGATTATTGTTTGTTGGGCCAAAAGCCTGAGGTTTAAAAAATGATAAAAAGTATAACGAGGTGTTATATCCTATTTGTTTATCCATTAACTTTGTAGGTCATTAGATTATATACAACAAAAGAGGTTATGAAAAGTATTAAGTTATTAGTGTTGACCGCAATGGCAACCCTCGTGCTGTCATCATGCGGCACGGCTTCCAAAGTGCCTTTGACAGGCCGCACCCACCGCATCTCAAGTACCTATTCCGACAGTCAGATTCTCAGTCTGAGCAACTCCGAGTACACCAAATACATGGCATCGGCCAAGAAATCGACCGATGCCGCCAACACGGCCATGGTGACTCGTGTGGGCCGGCGTCTGGCCAACGCCGTGGAGAGCTATCTCAAGAGCAACGGCTATGCCAGCGAGGTAGGCAACTTTGCATGGGAGTTTAACCTGGTGGCCGACAAGCAGGCCAACGCCTTTTGCATGCCCGGTGGCAAGATCGTGGTGTACGAGGGCCTGTTGCCCTACACCCAGAATGAGGCCTCGCTGGCCATCGTGCTCGGTCATGAGATAGCCCATGCCGTAGCCAAGCACAGCGCCGAGCAGCTCACCAAGCAGCAGAACCAGAGCACGCTGACCTCTATCGGCGGTGCCGTGCTCAATGGTGTGGTGGGCAATGGCGTGGGCGACCTGGCCTCGCAGGTGGCCAGTGGCGTGTTCTCGTTCCGCAATCTCAAATATTCGCGCGACAACGAGAACGAGGCCGACTACATGGGTCTGATCTTTGCCGCCATGGCCGGCTACGACCCGCAGGTGGCCGTGAGCTTCTGGCAGCGTATGTCGTCGGGCAATAACAACACCTCCGATGTGCTCAGCGACCACCCGTCTGACGCCAAGCGCATTGCCAACATCCGGCAGTGGATGCCCGAGGCGCTGAAATACTACAAGCCGGTGCAGACCACCACCACCACAGCCAAGAAGACCACCACGGCCAAGAAGACCACCACGGCCAAGAAGACCATCACTAAGAAATAACCGCGCCACACATCCCGCGCACGCACCCCACACGCTGTCCCAGCTGCTCACCGTTGATGAGCCGCTGGGGCAGTTGCTTTTTGGGGCAGACCGATACGACCTTTTCTGTTGGCCGTTGGGGTTGCTTTAACAGTCGAATAGTTGCCCTGAAGACCCTTTTTCACATTGATTTCGCATGCTGCTTCGAGTCGAACCACATTCTGCTTCGAGTCGAACCATGCTCTGCTTCGAGTCGAACCACGTTCTGCTTCGAGTCGAATCACGCTCTGCCTCGAATTGTATCAACCTGCTAGATGGCACATATGGGGATATGAAAACGGTCTTCTCATGGTACCGAAAGTATGGAATGTAGTGAGCACGAGTGCCGGGCTGTGAAGGAGCATGCACTTCTTTCTTGGGGCTTTAGCATGGGCTGCGATGGCAGTTTGCAAACTTTTGCGAACCTACAACGTCATTTGCACACTATTGCAAACTCTTTTTCTTGTTTTTTTCTGGTTTTTGGGTTATCTTTGTACAGAGAAATCCATAAATCCACTACCCACCATGTGCAATACCATGTTACTTTTTACAGCCTTCTCTAACCGCGAATGGTTCCTGCTCGGCATCTGCGCGGTGATCTACCTCACCTTATTTATCGTGACGGTACAAAACAGTAGGCGCAAGGTGTTGCTGCTGAAGGGACGAATGGAAAAGATCAGGCAGATGCAGCAAGACCAGCAGGCCAACACCCAGCAGCACATCGCACAAAACAAGCTGGAGATAGACGAACTGCAAAAACTCATCCGCAAGCTGGGCGACGAGAACAGTATGCTGAGGCTGGAGCTGGAGGAGCGCAAGGCCATGCTCGACTATTCGAACACGGTGGCGGCCATCGAACAGCAGAAGCGCAGCAAGGCCGACAGCATCATCTTCTCGTCACCTATATATATCAGGTTGCAGGAGATGGTGGGCAGCGGACAGAGTATGTCGACCGACGACCTCTCGCAGCTCGACAAGCTGGTCAACTCGGTCTACACCGACTTCACCGGAAAGCTCTTCGGCCTCTATAAGATGACCGGTCAGGAATATGCCGTGAGCCTGCTCATCAAGGTGCGCTTCGCACCCAAAGACATCGCCACTCTCACGGCGCACAGCAAAGAGAGCGTGGCCAGCACGCGGAGCAGGCTCTATGCCAAGATCTTCGGACAGAAAGGCTCTACCAAAGACTGGGACGACTTTGTGCTCTCCTTATGAAATAAGTATCACCAAAATACCCAAAGATATGTTAGATTACTTTTCAGCAAACCTCTGGCAGCTATGGGCCATCGTGGCCGTGGTCTGCCTCATCGTAGAACTGATGACCGGCGGCTTCTTCATCATCTGCTTTGCCATTGGTGCCGTGGCAGCAGCCTTGACCACCCTCTTTGGCGGACTGGCTCTGCAGGTCGTGGTATTCATCATATTCTCGGCCGTGAGCATCTTCATGGTGCGGCCCTTCGCCCTGCGCTACCTGCATGAGAACA
Source organism: Prevotella sp. (assembly GCA_041856205.1). GTDB lineage: Bacteria > Bacteroidota > Bacteroidia > Bacteroidales > Bacteroidaceae > Prevotella. The sequence continues at coordinate 8,788 of JBHAFS010000013.1, read as the reverse complement.
AGCCTGCCCCGGTGAGCAATGCCGATGCCATTCTGGGACGCGTGGGGCGGGTGTCTGAGACCATCGTGGCCGGAGGGTTCGGTCGCGTGGCCATCGACGGCGACGACTGGAAGGCCCAGGCCACCGGCACCGACACCGACATTGCCGAGGGCTCGCTGGTGCAGGTGACCGGTCGCGAGAGCATCATCATCGATGTCGAGCCGGTAAAAAAAGTCAATGCTTAGTATTTTCAACCCTTAAAACCAAATGATATGATGATTTATGTATTAGGCGCCATCATTGTATGTGTGCTGCTCTTTGCCAAGATGGCACTGGTCATTATCCCGCAGTCGGAAACCAAGATTATCGAGCGTCTGGGACGTTATTACGCTACGCTTCAGCCCGGTATCAACATCATCATCCCGTTTGTCGACCGGGCCAAGAGCATCGTCACCCTGAGCCGCGGACGCTACGTCTACAGCAATGTCATCGACCTGCGCGAACAGGTGTACGACTTCGACAAGCAGAACGTGATCACCAAGGACAACATCCAGATGCAGATCAATGCGTTGCTCTATTTCCAGATCATGGATCCGTTTAAGGCGGTGTATGAGATCAACAACCTGCCCAATGCCATCGAGAAGCTCACCCAGACCACCCTGCGTAACATCATCGGCGAACTGGAGCTCGACCAGACGCTGACTTCGCGCGACACCATCAACACCAAACTGCGTGCCGTGCTCGACGATGCCACCAACAAGTGGGGCATCAAGGTCAACCGCGTAGAGCTGCAAGACATCACGCCGCCGCAGAGCGTGCTCAGCGCCATGGAGAAGCAGATGCAGGCCGAGCGCGACAAGCGTGCCACCATTCTCACCTCTGAGGGTGAGAAGCAGGCACAGATCCTGCAGTCGGAAGGCGAGAAGACGGCCAAGATCAACCGTGCCGAGGCCGAGAAGCAGCAGGCCATACTTCTGGCCGAGGGTGAGGCGCAGGCCCGCATACGCAAGGCCGAGGCCGAGGCCATTGCCATCGAGAAGATTACGCAGGCCGTGGGCCAGAGCACCAACCCTGCCAACTACCTGCTGGCTCAGAAGTATATACAGATGATGCAAGAGCTGGCAACGGGAGACCAGAACAAGACGGTGTTCCTGCCTTACGAGGCTACCAACATCATGGGCAGCCTGGGCGGCATCAAAGAACTGTTCAAACAGTAGGGCCGGGCAGCGGCTCCCGCGTGTGGAAGGCATGGGCCGACGACCGTCTCGCAGCGCAACAGCAGAGACGGCCGCCGGCCTTCTTTCGTAGTTGCGGGCTGTACCGCCGTTGCCACTCGGCCTGTCGGCAAGGTGGATATAAGGGCTTTTAGGCAGATTTAACGCCTTCAGACCCTTGTGGCCACTCATTTTTTTGTACCTTTGTCATCATAAAAATAATAGAGTATAGAACATGAATATTTGCATTGTTTGTGGAGCACGACCCAACTTTATCAAGGTGGCTCCGGTGATCAGAGCCATCAAGTCGGCCAAGGCGCAGGGTAGGAATGTAGACTATGCGCTGGTGTATTCGGGGGCAGCAGACGACCCCACACTCGAAGGCACGCTGTTTGACGACCTTCTGATTCAGAAGCCCGACATGTTTCTGGGTGTCACCTGCTCTAACCTCAACGAGCTCACAGGGCAGGTGATGGCCGAGTTTGAGCGTTACCTCCAGCAGCACCCCGCCGACGTGGTGGTGGTGGTCGACGACCTGGCCTCTACGATGGCCGTGTCGATCGTGACCAAGAAGCAGGGCGTGACGCTGGCACATATCGCCGCCGGCACGCGCAGCTTCGACATTACCATGCCCAAGGAGATCAACCGGCTGGTGATCGACGGCCTGTCAGACATACTCTTTACCGCCGGCATCAGCAACAACAGCATAGCCAACCGCGAGGGAGCCGAGCTCTCGAAAGTCTATATGGTGGGCAATGTGCTCATCGACAACCTGCGCTTCGACCGCAACCGACTGGTGCGCCCGGCCTGCATGGATGCCCTCGGGCTCGACGATAAGGGTTATCTGGTGTTTACGCTCAACCGCAAGGTGCTTATCGAAGACAAGGACAACCTGCAGCAGATGATTGCCGCCATTGGGCGCAACGCACACGGCATGAAGGTCATTGCCCCGCTCCGCGGACTGGCCAAGGCTGTGGTGGAGGAGTGCCAGAAGGCGCTGGGCAGCGAGGTGCTGACCCTGGTGGAGCCGTTGCCCTACCTGCAGTTCGGCTACCTCACGGCACATGCCGCCGGCATCATCACCGACTCGGGTAACGTGGCCGAGGAGGCCACCTTCAACCAGGTGCCCTGCATCACCCTCAACAGCTACACCGAGCACGAGGAGACCGTGAAGGTGGGTACCAGCGTGCTGGTGGGCGAGGATGCCGACAAACTCGGTGAGCAGCTCGACAAGCTGGTTACCGGACAATGGAAACACGCCGGACTGCCCGACCGCTGGGACGGCCGCTCGGCCGAGCGCATCGTGCAGATACTGCTCGAGCAACGCTGATGCCTGACAGGGCATGGCCTGGCCGTGGGGCATGCCCTGCGGCAGGCACTATCATTACCTCGGTGGGCCACCCGTTGCACCGAGAATCAAGTACACGACGTCATGCATGGACATACAGACAACTTTACTTTTCTGACGCAGGCCCCCATTCATCGGGTGATCTTGACCATGTCGGCTCCCACCATCATATCGATGCTCGTGACGAGCCTTTACAACCTGGCCGACACGTTCTTTGTGGGACAAATCAATACCCAGGCCACGGCGGCCGTGGGCGTAGTGTTCTCAATGATGTTCTTCGTGCAGGCCGTGGGCTTCTTCTTCGGCCATGGGTCGGGCAACTTCATCTCGCGTGAACTGGGGGCACGACGCCAAGAGACGGCTACGAAGATGGCCTCTACGGGCTTCTTCCTGTCATTCTTCAGTGGTGTCGTCATCCTGCTGTTGGGCGAACTCTTCATCACGCCCTTGGCCGACCTGCTGGGCAGCACGCCCACCATCATGCCCTATACCGAGCGCTACATGCGCATCGTGTTGCTCGGTGCACCCTTTCTCACGGCTTCGCTGACGCTCAACAACCAGATGCGCCTGCAGGGCAACGCGGCCTATGCCATGTATGGCATTGTGACGGGCGCCGTGCTCAACGTGCTGCTCGACCCTCTGCTCATCTTCACCATGGGGTGGGGCATTGCCGGCGCGGCCTGGGCGACGGTCATCGGACAGGTGGTGTCGTTCTGCATCCTGTTCTTCATGGCGCGGCGCGGCGAGAACATTGCCATCCGCTTTCGCAACTTCTCGCCCTCATGGGTTTTCTTCAAAGAGATATTCTACGGGGGCAGTCCTTCGTTGTCACGACAGGGACTGGCCAGTGTGGCCACGATGATGCTCAATGTGGCAGCGGGTGCCTTCGGCGACTCGGCCATCGCGGCCATGAGCATCGTGAGCCGCATTTCCATGCTGGTATTGGCGGCCGTCATCGGACTGGGGCAAGGCTTCCAGCCCTTGTGCGGCTTCTGCTACGGGGCAGGCATGTACGACCGGCTGCATGCGGCCTATCGGTACACCGTCAAGGTGGGCACCTTGTTCTTGGTGGTGTGTGCCATCGTGGGCTGGATGTTCAGCGGCTGGCTCATCGGGGTGTTCCGCGACGACCCACAGGTCATCGCCGTGGGTGTGGTGGCCTTGCGGTGGCAGTTGTGTACCTATCCGCTCAATTCCTTTGTCGTGACGAGCAACATGCTGACGCAGACCTGTCGCAAGCCTTGGCGAGCCAACTTTCTTGCGGCAGCCCGGCAGGGACTGTTCTTCATCCCGCTCATCCTTCTCCTTCCACGGGTGTACGGTCTCTTGGGTGTCGAGATGTGTCAGGCCGTGAGCGACACCATCTCCTTCGCTTTCACCATACCCATCATGGTCTACACCTTCAGGGAGTTTGCCAAAGAGAAGGCGGGGCTAAGCACCAACACCAAATAGAAACGATATGAGAGCCGACAAGTAGCGATGCTTGCCGGTTCTTTTGTCTTTCCGTTTCAAGGGTTTCGGTTTTTATCAAATAATAATAGTTCTTTCTTTCGACTTTCGGCTTCTTGGATCGTATCATTGATTGAGAACCATTCTTCAATTATGGACACAGGCAACTTGGACAGATATATCACACGCTGCAAGGAAGGCTCTACGGAGGACTTCAGAGAGCTGTTGCATGTTTTTCAGCCCTTGGTGTATTCGCTTGCCATGAAGATGTTGGGCAATGAACAGGAGGCCGAGGAGGCCCTGCAAGACACCTTCGTGCGGGTGTGGCAGCACATTGGAAGATACGATGCCGGGAAAGGGAAGTTCAGCACATGGGTCTATGCCATTGCCTCGCGCATCTGTCTCGACCGACTCAAACAACATCCTCCGCAAGCGGTATCGACCGATGATGAGTCGGTGTTCAGACAATATGCCTCGGCTTCTGACCCCGAACGCCAGCTCATGGATAAAGACTGGAGCAGCATCGTGAGGCTGCTGGCTACACGGCTCAGCCCCAAGCAAAGGCTCGTCTTCACCTTGTGTCTCATTGAAGGGCTACCCACGGATGAGGTAAGGGCCATCACTGGGATGACTGCTGAACAGGTCAAGAGCAACCTCTATGTGGCTCGACAACAGATAGTGGAACAATTAAAACGATTGGGGTATGGACGATAATCAGCAAATATTTGAAGACCTCATCTCCGACCTGAGGAGATGGAATCCTTCGTTGCGAGAGCCAGAGGCGATGAGCGACAGGATTATCTATCGAATCCAGAAGCAGCGCCATGTGCAGCGGACGGGACTGGTGCTTCGCATCGTCGGAACGGCTGCTGTGCTCATGTTGCTCGTGGGAGTGGCAGGCACCCCTAAGCTGCTCTCTGGCGAGCCGGATGTGGAGCGGTATCAACGACAGCTTCTCACCCAACGCTCTGAGAAGTACTATCTTCAGACCAAGTTTTTTGAAAGAACCATTTATGATGAACTAAAACAGTATGACAATGAAAACAATCATTAAGCCCTTGATTCTGTTTTGTGGTGTGCTGCTCGCCTCATGCGACAATGATTATCACTGCGCCATGAAGACCATCGTGAATGAGGATGGCACGTTCTCGCGTGAGTTCACGCTTCATCTCGACTCCGCACAACTGGTGTCGGGTAAGCTGGACGCTGAGAAAAATATGGTGGTGCTGGACCGCGCCTGGCAGCTCTCATGGGCTCTGAAGGGCGACACCGTGCGACATCAGCTGCCCATGGCGGTGGACACCTACCGAGCACTGAAGCAACGGTGCATGAACGACAATCGGCATGTGGACGATACCATTGTGGTTTACGCTACTCGTACTTTCGACCATGCGGCGCTTATGGCCCAAAGCACGCGGTTCAAGGTGGGGGCACTCTACCTTTCACCAGCGATAACCTTGGAGAAAGACTATCGGTTCTTTTATACGACCTATCGTCTGAAGGAAGTCTATCGTCAGCCCCAACTGCATTTCCCGGTTCCGCTCAGCCGTTATTTCACCAAGGAGGAGAGAGGATATTGGTTTAATGGCACCCCGAATCTCGGAGAAGGGCTCAGTGGAATGGAGGTAGATGATATCACACAGCAGCTCAAACGCAAGTATTCACGATGGATAGCAGCCAACGATTTTGAATTGACATACAAGACGATTCTCGATAACTATCCCAAAACGGGACTGGACGATAAGGAGCGGGCCCGGTTTGTTGCATTGCACGACTCGCTGCTGACGGCTTTTTCTAATGTGAACACGCTCGAAGAATTTCATGAAGACAAGTCGACGTGGTTCAAGAAGCAGCTCCATACCGACGCCTATTCGCACGTCATCGACGATAAGCAGCTGATGTCGAAGGTAGAAGCGCAGGAAAACACCTTCGTGGCGCTCTTGTTGTTCGACGTGGATTACCAGGTTGAGCTGCCATCAGACAAGCAGCCGAGGGTGGAAGCGCATCGGCTCACGGGGACTCGGCTCATCGCCGCCGACGTGCAGCTGGAGTCAATCTCTGTGCGACGTCATCCGTTGGCCTATGTCTTTACCTTATTCCTCTTGTTGGGCGCAATCGCCGGGGGGTGGATACTTCACCACAAGCGAAAGCGGATGTGACCCGCCCTGCGCTTTCAGTCACCTCTGCATGGCAAGGTGGGTATGAAGATGTAAAAAGAGGCATGAGGCAGCAAGAACTTCAAAAGATGTTGGCTATTGGACTGTTGATGTTGTTTTTTCTTATTATCTTTGCTACCAGTATAACAGCAGGACGATGAAAGAAACAAGTCTATATATCAAGAATATGGTGTGCGACCGATGCAAGATGGCGGTCGACAAGTTGTTGTGCGACGAGGGGCTGCAGCCGATTGAGGTCGACCTGGGCCTGGCAAGGGTAGAGGGCGAGGTGAGTGCCAGTCAGCGTGAACGGCTCAAGGACGACTTGCTGCGCATCGGCTTCGAGTTGCTCGACGACCGCAAGCAGCAGACCTTGGAGCGTATTAAGGCGGCAGTCATCAGACTGGTGCATTACCAAGACAACCACTCTAACCTCAACCTCTCTGATTACCTGCAGCAGGAGCTGCACCAGGAGTACTCGTCTCTCTCTAAATTGTTTTCCGAGTACAGCTCGATGACCCTAGAGCGCTACTTCATCGAGCAGCGCATTGAACGGGTGAAGGAGCTGATTACCTACGATGAGATGACGCTCACCGAGATTGCCATGAAGATGAACTATTCGAGTGTGGCCTATCTGTCCACTCAGTTTCGTAGCGTCACAGGGATGACACCCTCGGCGTTCAAGTCGCTGCACCAGCATAAGCGGAAGGCGCTCGATGAGATTTGAGTCGTGTAGTCGGAGCCTTGTGGCCACCGTCAGCATATAGCAGCGGAGCAGGGTACATGACTTGGTGTCTCCGGCTGAGTGCCGAAAAGCATAAATCATACCCATAGTTTCGTAACACGGATAAGGGCTAATGGTTGTAACTTTGCATCGTTAAAAGTTACAGCCATTAATATTTTATGAGTATGGAAATAAAGATATTTGGCGTGAGTGGTATGAAGTGTGAACATTGCAAGGCCCATGTGGAAGAGGCCCTGAAGGCACTCAATGGAGTAGAAGCGGCTGAGGCCAGTGTGACGGGGCAGAACGTAGTGGTGACCTACGATGAGGCCTCGGTGTCGCCCGAGCAACTCAAGCAGGCCGTGGACCAGAGCGGGAGATACCGCCTGACACTCTAAATGTGTTCTCAACAAAGCAATCAACAGTTACGATGAAACAGACGATTCCTGTTGTTGGCATGGCATGCTCGGCATGCTCTTCCAACGTAGAACGCAAGCTGAACGCGCTCGAGGGCGTGCTGTCGGCATCGGTAAGCCTGCCCGGGCGAAGTGCCTTGGTAGACTATGACCCCGACAAGATTTCTCTGGAAGCCATGAAGAAGGAGGTCAACGGCATAGGCTACGACCTTGTGATCGAGAAAGACCGGTCGGTGGAGGAAATCCAGAAGCGCGAATATACCCTGCTCAAGCACAAGACCCTGCTGTCGTGGGCGTTCTCCATCCTGGTGATGAGCGTCTCGATGCATTGGCTGCCGCTGGGCAGTCGCGACATGGCCAATCAGGTGAGCTTGCTGCTGGCCTTGGCCAACATCTTGTATTGCGGTCGGACATTCTATACCACCGCATGGAAGCAACTCACGCATGGGGCCGCCAACATGGATACGCTGGTGGCAATGTCTACGGGCATCAGTTTCCTCTTCAGTGCCTACAACACCTTCTGGGGCGAGGCCACATGGGGTACACGAGGCATCGAATGGCACACCTATTTTGATGCCAGCGTGATGATTATCACTTTTGTGCTCACCGGCCGACTATTAGAGGAAAAAGCCAAGGACGGTACGGCGGGCAGCATCAGGCAGCTCATGGGCATGGCGCCCAAGACGGCACGCCTTGTCAATGCCGAGGCTCCCACTGACGGGCAGCCCGAGGAGATTCAGGAGGTGCCCATCTCTACCATCGATGTGGGCGACATCCTTGAGGTGCGGCCGGGCGAGAAGGTGCCTGTAGACGGCGTGGTGACATGGGCCACCTCGTTCATGACCAGCGACGCGGCCTACGTAGACGAGAGTATGATTACCGGCGAGCCTACACCTGCCGAGAAGAAAGTGGGCGCTAAGGTGTTGGCTGGCACCATTCCCAGCCAGGGCTCGTTCAGGATGCAGGCCGAGCAGATCGGTGAGCAGACAGCCTTGGCGCATATCATCCGCATGGTGCAGCAGGCCCAGGGGTCGAAGGCTCCGGTGCAGCGCATTGTCGATAAAGCGGCCATGGTGTTTGTGCCCGTGGTGTCGGCCTTGCCCTGCTGACGTTTCTGGTATGGTGGCTCGTGGGCGGCAATGCCTATCTGCCGCAGGCCATCCTCAGCGCGGTGGCGGTATTGGTGGTGGCGTGCCCATGTGCCATGGGACTGGCCACGCCCACGGCGCTGATGGTGGGTATTGGCAAGGCGGCCGAAAAACAGATTCTGATCAAAGACGCCACGGCATTAGAAAACCTGCGCAAGGTAGACGTGCTGGTGACCGACAAGACCGGTACGCTGACCATTCCCAACCAGAACATCGACTTCACCAAGGCCGAGCATCTGCCCCTGGAGGCTCGCGAGACCTTGAAACCCCATGCCCGTGAGGCCATGACCGACCTGCGCCGACGTGGCATCGAGGTCTATATGATGAGCGGCGACAAAGACGAGGCTGCCAAGT
>JBHAFS010000012.1:0-28659 GCA_041856205.1 Prevotella sp. | reverse complement strand
GGCGTGCGTGAGGCTGCCCCGTAATATCTTTCACGGATTGTTGAAATGCCTGAAGCCTCCTGGATCTTTTCGAGGATAGCGAAAAGCCGACCGCAGAGGTAGGCCTGGTTTTTGTTTTCTGCATCTAATGCCATAGTGATATTCCTTTCTTTTTTTAGTTGATTGTTTCTGTTTTTCCTGTTTAGATAAGCTTTCAAAAGCCCTGCCCTTCTGCTGTTCACCGTTTGGTCTGCTTTTATACGTCCCAGACATTGTAATTGACATAATGCAGGGAACGGCCAATCGTTGATGGCAGCACGCACCATGCCATTGAAAAGCATAGGGGGAAGATTTTTGATGTCATGCTGAAGTGCAATATTCTGTAGAATCTCATACAAGGAATAATAGCTTTTATCAGCCTTACCTCTTATGATATCGAGGTCTTCGAAATATTGGCGGATATTGCTTGCCAAATCTTTCACGGTAGTTTCTTCCCACATCCTCACAGCGATCCTTGCCACATTCGGGCTCAACAGCAGCACATAGAACTTGGTGTCATCCTCATCGTTCACAACTCCTGTAAATGGTGCCTTCATCAGATTGCCAATGACCTCAACGTTCTTGTCAGGATTGTCTTTTGGGGGCAATGCAAAGAAAAATGCAAACTCGTCTTCGAAGTGATTGTTCTTACTGGCCCAGAACACGAGCGTATCGCCACTGAAGTAGAAGTGGTTCTTGCTCCCTTTGCTGAGCATCGAGTTCAACGCCGTGGTATAAGCATAGTTGGCCTGTTCAGATATCGGTGCATTCAGACCTTGCTCCTTGTGGTACGAATCGTATCCGGAACTTTTCTGAAACCCTACCAGTTTGGCACCCATAGGGCTCGCTCCCATAAGCGATATTCCGCCATTAAGAATAGCAATAGGCCCCATTTCGCCAGTTACAAGGCATCGACCAAGATTTTCATTGGAGATTTCTTGGCCATAATTGACAGATGCATTGGTACCGATAGGCTCCGCAGATCCAAGCAACTTAAAAGCCAAATTCGTTCCGTCTTTCTTGATTACGTCAGCAAACAGCCGATCGGCCCTGACCCCGGCGAGGTTTGTCGTGAAGTGAGCATAGAAAGCACAGACGGCTGCAATACCAGTATCATTAGGATTAAGTTGACGTAGACGACGTACCTCTTCGACGAATGACATATTTTGCTTTTTGCAGGTCTCAAAAGCCTTATCGCTGCCCTCATCCTTCTGTTTAGGAATACTGAGTACATAACCAAAGTGGTCCCACAAGGAGTTGGCCGTGGCCCATGAGTTTGAACCTGACCGACCTTTGGCGAGGCTCATCATGAACGCCTTGGCAACTCGGTTTTTCCCCTCTCCCTCGTAGGTCTCTTCCAACTTTACAAAACTACCGTCCTCCCTGATGACAATCAGATAGGGTATCGGCTTCCACTCACGTCCGTAAGGTGGCATCTCGCCAAGGGCCGCCTTACGCTGGTAGTATTCACACAATGCTTGTAGTATCATCGCAATATCTCCTCACTGTCTTTGGGTGGTACAACAATCGCTCCCTTGTCGAGTTTGGCCCGAAAAAACAAGGCCTCGGCAGGCTTCTCACCATAACGGTCCTTGAAGTCCATATCGTAGAGCATGATACCCAAGTCGCGCGTCTCTTCAATACAGCCCTCGCCTTTAACCGGATCATTGACAAGTTTGAAACCACACGAAAACTCCCGGCATCCCAAATAAGGTTGGTTGAAGCATTGACCTTTTGCCGCCCGACGTTCAAACATGGCGTTATACTTGCCGGGGGTCTCGTCGGCCATCTTGTCTGGCTCAGGACGGAATTTCGGCTCACGCTTCTCCACAGGCATGAACACAAGATTGGCATAGAGACGATAACGCACATCTCGCAGAACAAGACTTGACTTTTGCTGTCTATTCTCTTCAATGATAATGCCACTTGATGCCGGACTCATGGTCTTTCCCACCTCATTCCGCTTAATAGAGAACCAGCGAATAGGGTTCAACACTTCTATGCGCGTCACCTCCCACCGTATGGCCGGCTTCCAGAAGATGGCCTCAAAAATGGCACGGGCAGCCGAGGGTGTCATTACATCATAGCTCACCCGTTCTACCTTGAGTTCCGGACGCGTGAAGCAAGCATAGTCGCCCCACACTTCCAAACAGAATTCCTTGTCATAATGTTCCATAGGCTTATAATATTAATTCGTTGTTCAAGAAAGGATTATCATATACGAGTCCGGTATCTATGCTATAGCTTCCCTCATCGGGCAGATAACAGAGGTTATCGCCGATCATGCCTCCGCCCAATTCCAAGATTTTGTGTTTATCACTCTCTGGAATATTCACACTAAACCGTTGCAACCGGCGCATCAGCCCAGACGAAAGACAACCTTGCTGAAGGTCGTGGATGAGACCCGCGCCCTCGCCATAGGGCACATACACGGTCAGGCCTTCCTTGTCAATCAGTCTGAAGTTTGCTGCAGCCGAGGCAAAGGCAGGATGGAGATTATAGAGATGCTTCTTGATTTCGGCTTGATCTGTGGTATTGAGCTTTCCATAATAATTCCTGAAGTACTCTTCGGTCACCAGTGGGTCAAGGAAATCTGTTTTTCCTTGTTGTATGAGGTCATCAGCGGCCTCAGCAGCCTTACGCATCAGGCCCCTCGATCTTGCCTCCTCAAAATTGAAGACCACCACCTGCCCACGATGTTGCAGCCCCTCTCGGTTGCAGCGGCCTGCAGCCTGGGCTATGGAGTCGAGCCCAGCCATGGCCCGATAGACCCTTGGAAAGTCTATGTCTACTCCAGCCTCAATGAGCTGGGTACTGATGACTATCACCGGAGAACAGTGTTCGGGACTGAGCTTGTCACGAATCTCTTCTATGCAGTCCATGATGTGCTGCTGGCACATCATCCTCGACAGATGAATCACTGGCACATTGCTGATGGCCTTGACCGCTTCGTAGAGCATCCGGGCATCTCTGCGGGAGTTGACCACACAGAGCACCTGACCGTGAGCCACCAGTTCACGAGCCAGGCTGTCATACGAATATGGATATTGGGCAAATTGTATATCAACCCTCCTCAGCTGTTCGAAGAGCATCTCCTTGTCTGCAATGATTTCTTTGGCCTTCATTCCCTCAAAAATGGCCTTACCGGTGCCGATAGTGCCTGCAAGGGCGGGCTGCGTGGCCGAGGTCAACAGGATGCTAACCCCGAAATATTTTTGCAGACTCTTCAACACATCGACAATAGTGTGCAAGTTTTCAGGTGGTAACATCTGCACCTCGTCTAAGATGAGTATCGAATTGACGATGTTGTGCAGCTTTCTGCATCTTGAGCGTTTGTTGGCATAGAGCGATTCGAACAGCTGCACGTTGGTCGTCACAATGATGGGTGCGTCCCAGTTTTCCGTGGCCAGTTTGCCACGGCGGTCGTCTTCGCTGTCCAAGTCTGCGTTGCTATGATGTTCCACCACATTATCTTCTCCGAAGATACCTTTGAGTACGCTGGCAGCCTGCACCACAATGCTTGTATAGGGAATGGCGATGATGATGCGGCGGCAGCCGTTGGCAAGCGCATGTTCCAACGCCCACAATATGGATGACAGTGTCTTGCCACCGCCCGTGGGTACTGTCAGGCTGTAAATGCCCTGCGCACCTCTGCCGCTCTCCCGACAGAGTTCCTGGATATGGGCACGGGTGCGATTGAGCAAAGTCGGGGCACAACCTTCAAACTTTTGCAGATACCGGTCTAACCGTTCTTTCAGTACAGTAAGATCATCAAACTGTCCCCGTAAAGCATACTGCTCCGGATTCATAAACCGTTCTGTGTCGAGACTGTCTGCATCGACAAGGCAGGAGAAAAGCATCCTGATCCACAGATGCCAGAAACATGGAAAATCCTCCCGAGGTACGTTAGGTATCGGCAAATGAGGCAGATTCTGGGCAAGAAGTTTATCTGGCAACATCTCCATTTTATTGGTCTCTTGCAGATGGTGACTCAGATTGGCTGCGCCATCGCCATAAAAATCATGCAATCCTGCATGATGTCCGCAGATACAATAGGCTATCGGCAAATAAAAGCCTTCTTGCCCGAGCAGCTGCCGGGCAAACACCGCTCCTGCTGTGGCATGGTCCACCTTGCCAGGATCATGCAACGCCAAGTCGTATCCCGATGCCGCCTTGATATGTTGTTGGAACTCTGAGGAATATTTGCCAAGATCATGCCATTTGCCACATAGCTCGGCCCACGCTGAGGCATGAAAAGCCCCAGCCGACTGGCCAGCCAGTGAGGCCACTCCCTCGGCATGCTCATCAATAGTCTGGATGTCCCAGCCTTTCTCCAATTCTTTTATATGCGCGATATGATCTTCATTCATTAGGCAAGTCTCATGGTTTTTGAAAAGAACTTTTCAAAATTAAGAAAAAAAAGAATATGACACAAAGAAGAAAAAGAATTTTCTAAAAAAACGCCCTCCCATTTCACCACAAAAACCGAAAAGATACGCTGATATTTGGAATTGTCGCTCCCAACACTTATCTTTGCAACATTCATCTCGCGCCCGGAAGCATGGTCAGCAGCCCCTGTCTCTCCGCGGAGATACACAAAAACATAATCATGCCCCAACAGCCCATATCCCAGCAGCGACACCGCAACATGGCGGCCATCCACAGCAAGGACACCAAGCCCGAGCTGGTGGTGCGGCGCTATCTTTGGAGACACGGATTCCGCTACCGGCTGAACCATCCGCGGCTGCCGGGCCGGCCCGACGTGGTGCTGCGCAAATACCGCACGTGCATCTTCGTCAACGGCTGTTTCTGGCACGGGCACCATATCACGGCCTCGGCCGGAGAGGTGCCCCGCAGCTCATCATGCTGCAAGATTCCCAAGACGCGCACCAACTTCTGGGTGAGCAAAATCGTGCGCAACCAGGCACGCGACCGTGACGTGCAGCGCAAGCTGGCCGCCATGGGCTGGCACTCCATCACGGTATGGGAGTGCGAGTTGCAGCCTCACCGCCGCGAGCAGACGCTGGCCTCGCTGGCCTTCACGCTGAACAGCATCTTCCTGCGCGACCATTCCATACGTCCGTACACCCTTCCCAAGGAGCAGTCTGCATTGGCTGCCGAAAACGTGGTCGATGGGTACCGCGATGAGTAGCCGTACCCTTCAAGGGCATTTTATTTTTTTTGGCAGAGCGCGGACTACACGGGCTACAGTATTTCGGGGTTAGCCGCTTAGTAGCAACGAACAACAGTAACTGCACTTGTCATGCTGCCAGAAGGCTGTCTCGGCAGGAGGCCATGATACCTGCGCCGGTGTGGTTCGGACTGAACCAGGGCTCAGTCGGAAAACCCGGTGGCAGCAGTCGCTTCCCCCACCTGTCTCCAACAGCCTGTACTGGCTGAACCCTATATCCCTCACCCCGCTATGCTGGGCCGCCAACGGCTTCAGGGCATGGTGGAGGGTGGCTGGGCTATGTGTCATGATCTTCTGGGAATACAGTCCTCTGGAAAGCCGATTCGATGTGTTTCATGTCATGGCACCATTGCTGACGTACATGCTGCACATGCTTTCCGAAGTATGGTTCGACTCGAAGTAGAGTGTGGTTCGACTGGAAACAGAATGTACTTCGACTGGAAACAGAATGTACTTCGACTGGAAACAGAATGTGGTTCGACTGGAAACGGGATGTGGTTAGACCCAAACCAGCATACCAACTCGCAGACAACGCGTAAGCATATATGACAAAGGGGAAGACGAGGGAGGGCTTTTTGGCCTCTGTAAAGACAAATGTTGAACGTTTTTTTGTACTTTTGCAACTGTAAAATACAGAACGATCATGAAACACCTGCTATATCTGCTGACCCTTCCATTGCTCTTTTCGTGTACGGTAAACGATGAGGCAGAAAGGCTGAAGTAGACCGATGCCTTGCTCGACACCCGGCCCGACAGTGCGCTGACGATCCTTGACCAGCTGCAGCATGTGGGGCAGATGAGCGAGGAGGGCGTGATGCACTATGCCTGGAACCATGCCATGGCGCACCAGAAGATGGGGATGTCGCTGGAGGAAGATACTCTCGTGCCTAACGCCGTGGACTACTACCGCACCCGGAAAGACACCGCAAAGCTGCTTGATGGCTATCTGCTGAAAGCCTCGTACCTGCGCTGGACGGGACGCGAGCCGGAGGCTCTGCAGGAGCTGGAGGCCGGCATCGATGAGGCCCGGCGCATGAGAGACGACAACCAACGGCTCGCGCTGACGGGCCAGAAAATCGGTCTGCTCTACCGCATGGGCAACTATGCCGCCACGGCCACGACGGCGCGCGCCCTGCTCGACGGCCCTGCTCACCTGGACAACAATGCCAGGGGCGAGGTGCTCTACATGCTGGCCATCGCCCTCTCGCTGCTCAACGACGCACAGGCCGACCGCTATTTCAACGAGAGCATCGGCCTGGCCATGGCCGACCAGCAGAAGGATGTGGCAGCCGAACGCATGCGCAACTATGCCGATGCCCTCGCCGAGCGAGGCGATTATTACCGTGCCAACCAATGGCTACGGCGTTTTCAGCAGCTCAGGCCCGAACGGGCCAACCTCTCTGTCATCCAACTTGCGATGGCCAAAAACTATGTCAACCTGCACCGCCTCGACTCTGCCCTGCAATGTCTCGACAGGGCCGATGCCAGCGAACGCAGCCTTGAAGCCACCGGGCACGGCGACCTCACCCGCAAGGCCGGCATCGAGCAGCTGCGAGGCATCATCCACTTCAGTCAGGGCAGGCCCGTCTCGTTTCTGTCCTTCGGCCGCTATTGCGACTCGGTCACTACGGCTATGGCCGACAAGGAGAACACCTCCATGCGGCGGCTGGAAATACGCAACAAGCTGCAGACGGCCAACTACGAGTTGCACCGTTCGCGACTCTACATGGCACTGGCCATCGTCATCCTGGTGTTCATGCTGTTGGGCGGAGGCCTTCTCGCCGTCTGGCTCTACCGCCGACGCTACCAGCGGCTGGCAGAGGCCGAGGAGCGCATCGACACGCTCACCGAGATGCTCCGCCATACGCAGACCACGGCGGTAGACAAACAGGAGGATGCCGACTACTTCAGGAAGGTGCTGCTGCAACAGCTGGGCATCATCCGACTGGTGGCCGGCACGCCCACCAACCAGAACCAGGCGCTGCTCAAGCGCATATCGGCCATCGGCGGAGGCGAGATTCCCACCAACGACCTGCTGATATGGGCAGACCTCTATCCGCTCATCGACCGTCTGTACAACCATTTCCACGCTCGGCTGATGACAAGGTACGGCGACCGGCTAACAGACAAGGAAGTGCAGATTTGCTGCCTGCTCTGTGCGGGATTCTCTACCAAGGAGATCGGGGTGGTAACCCAGCAAACCAGCGCCACCATCTATGTTCGCAAGACGTCCATCCGCCAGAAGATCGGTGCGGCCGAAGGCGAAGATATCGTGGCGCACGTCAATGCCGTTTAGCAGCCGTTAAGACTCCGCAGGGGGCGGATTTAGATTCAAGAGAAGCGTAACCGTTGATTATCTGACGGTTACGCTTCTTGCGTTAAGACTATTTATTCGGCCATTAAGTCGTGGTAAGGTGTCGTTTGTGCCTAACTTTGCCCTTGGAAAGTGAAACATAAAACGATACTGAAATGAAAAGATTTTTCCTGATTCTGCTGACCGCCACCACCTCGATGGTCGCATCGGCACAGACACCCACCGACTCGACCGTGACCCTTCGGCGAGAACACGCTCACCGCCAAATACAACCGGGGACACGCACAGTGGGGGGTGAGCTACGCCATGAACTATCGTGACATCAGCCACGCACATACCGACAGGACCGAGGACTTCTATCTTGTCAAGACCGACATTCACCGCACACATACGGGCATCGACGACCGGCTGACCTGGAACGACCATACCATAGACCTCTCGTACAACTACATGCAACCTGAGCGCTATACCTTCAATGCCGTGTTGCGCAACTACTACAAAAACACTCCTCACCAAGGCAACAAAAGCATGATAGACCAGCAACTCTATGCGCAGACCCGGCTCAGCCAAAGCACGCTCTTGCCCTCGCTCGACCTCTATTTCCAGCGCATCCTGCCACGGCAGCAGACCCTCACACTTAACTTCACAGGCACCTTGATCAGCTCTGAGCGCGACAGACGTTACACCGAGACCCAACCCTCGGGCCGCAGCCTGGCCGACATCGTGACCAACGTCGACGGCCACAAGCGAAGCATCATTGCCGAGGTCATCTACGACAAGCAGTTCAAGCGGGTGGCACTCAGTGCGGGACTGCGCCATTACCAGATGCACGACCGCAACAAATACACGGGCTCGAGCCCGGTCACCTCGGAGATGGACCAGTCGCGCTCGTCGTTCTTCACCGAGATGCAGGGCAAATGGAAGACATGGAGCTATGGCATCAGCGCCGGTGCCACCCGGTCGTGGTTTCACGATCATGGACGAGACCATCTTCAAGGGCGAGAACATGACCGTCTTGATGGCCGTGTGGAACCACAAACGACTACAGCTGGGGGCCGGCATCCTCTTCCCCTTTGTCAACAACTACCGCACTGGACAAGAGCGCCTGACGGAGGTGGCACCCTATCGGTCGTGGACGTATGTGAAGGAGTCGGGCAATCTATTCTTGTTGCGCATGAATTATCACTTCGAGTTTGGCAAAAGCTATCAGGCCAAAGAACGGCGCACCCACAACCAAGATACCGAAGACGGATTGTTGACCATGTGACGACCTGGGCCGACACAAACGCAATAACGCCCCATTTCATCGATGAAATGGGTCGTTATTGCAGATGATACAGCCTTCTTCATGAATGAGAGAAAAGCCTTTAGGACATCAAGGGGATGCTTTGATGCGATCTAACTGGCAGTTTTATACGGCTAAACCTGTGGTTTTAGACGATAAAATGGGCGGTTTTACGCAGTCAGACGGCCCGTTCTGCATGATAGGACGAGCGCACCAAGGGGCCACTCTCCACATGCCGGAATCCCTTTTGCAGGGCGATGCGCTTGAGGTCGGCAAAGGCTTCGGGCGTGACATAGCGGGCCACGGGCAGGTGGTCGGGTGTGGGCTGGAGATACTGGCCTATGGTGAGCCGACGGCAGCCGGTGCCCAGGATATCGTCCATCAACTCCATGATTTCCTCATCGGTCTCGCCCAGGCCAACCATGAAGCCTGTCTTGGCCTCGTAGCCGGCACGGGCCACGGTCTGCAACACACTGAGGCTGCGGTCGTAGCGGGCCACACTGCGCACCGAGGGGGTCAGTCGGCGCACGGTCTCCATGTTGTGCCCCACCACATGAGGCTGGGTGGCAAGCACCTCACGGATGAGTTCCTCGCGCCCCATGAAATCGGGGATGAGCAGTTCGATGCGGGTGTCGGGGCACAGTGCCTTGACCGCCCTGACGGTCTGCGCCCAGTGGCCGGCCCCCAGGTCGGGCAGGTCGTCGCGGTCGACCGATGTGAGGACGGCATAGCGCAGTCCCAGCGCCTTCACCGTCTCGGCCACGCGCCGCGGCTCATCGGGGTCGAGGGCGGCGGGGCGACCGGTGCGGGTGTTGCAGAACCGGCACCGGCGGGTGCAGATGTCTCCGCCGATCATCAGCGTCGCGGTGCGTGCCGCCCAGCACTCCGCCCTGTTGGGACAGAGCCCCGAGGTGCAGATGGTGTTAAGGTGGTTGCGGGTGAGAATATCGGCGGTTTCACCGGTCTTTCTCCTGCTGGTCAGGTCTATCTTCAGCCAGTCGGGCTTCATCACATGAGGGCGGCGGCCGAAGAGCAGCCGGAGGAACGGGCGTGGCTCCAGGCCGCGGATAATCTGGTCGAGGGGCATGATGCCTTGCAGTCGCTCTTCCACGGCCTCACGGGTGAAGGGCGTGCCGCGGAGCGGTGCCAGCAGGTCATGGTCGAGGTCGCCGAGGAGGAAGTAGTCGCCCACGAGGTTGATGTTGACGATGGTGTTGTTCTTCAGTTCCAGGTGCGCCTCCAGGGTGCCCACGTTGGCGATGCGCAGCTTACGCTCCTCGGTGTACTTGGGGTTTTTGCCATACACAAACGCCTCGGAGGCCAGCTCCTGCTCCTTGTCGGCGATGCCCTGCAGGTCGGTGTCGGTGAGCTGCAGTAAGTCGTCGCCGCACATAAAACGGCGGGTGTAGTCGGTGAAGGCCTCTATCGAGAGGTTGATGAGCGGCGAGATGTTGTTCACCCGCTGGCTCACCGAGGCCACACCCTTGCTCTGCAACTTCTCTCGCGAGGGCGTGAGTGCCTGCGACAGATGGTCGAGGTGTGAGTCGAACAGCAGACTGTTGTGCAGCACGCAGCGGTCTCGCATGCCATAGAACGCGCTGCCCGCCACCTTACGGCCATCGACGAGGATATCGTTGCGGCCGGAGAGCGTTGCGTCGATGCCCAGGCTGCACAGCAGGTCGGCCACACGCTGCATATACTGCGTGAAGGCGTCATTGATGTTCTCGGCCGATGAAATGTACGAAAACTGAAGGCAGCCCAGGTCAGAGTAGATACATCCGCCACCGCTCTTGCGCCTGAAGATATCCACGCCATGGGCACGGCAATAGTCGACGTTGACCTCGTTTTCGATGAGCTGGTTGCGCCCGAGCATCACCGTGGGATTCACGCGCCACACCATGAAATAGTCGTCATCGGTATAGTGGCGGGCCACATATTCCTCGACGGCAAAATAGAACGGCAGCTGACGGATGGTCTCCGGATGGGGAACAAGTATGTATTTCATTGTAGATAGAATCTGATTTTATTCGACAAATATACAAAGATAAATGTTGACAGTCAACGAAAAAGTCTGTTTTTTGTCGCCGCACGGCAAAAATGCAGGTAAATGGCAGTTCCACCGGCAGTCTCTATATACTATATAGGTGAACTGCCAACCGGACTGCATCGGCCCCTTCGCGCAGCCGTGCCGGCAGACTGGCAGGCCATCCACCCACCAGGCCAAGACCGAAAGGGGGTGGGCGCGGGGAGGTTTTATGGAGGGGCGAGGCTCTTTTTTCTCCTTTTTGTCTTGTACCATTGGCGTTTTTATTACCTTTGCATGCAATATGGTGCTTAATTATATTTGGATTGCATTTTTCGTTATCGCCTTCATTTTTGCTGCGATACAACTGGCCATGGGAGACCCTACGGTGTTCCAGAAAATCGTCGACTCGACATTCGACTCCTCGAAGAATGCCTTCGAGATCTCGCTGGGGCTCACCGGCGTACTGGCCCTCTGGCTGGGCATCATGAAGATTGGCGAACGTGCCGGTGCGGTGAACGTGCTGGCGCGGATGCTCAGTCCGTTCTTCACCAAGCTCTTCCCCGACATTCCCAAGAACCATCCGGTGATGGGCAGCATCTTCATGAACATCGCCTCCAACATGCTGGGCCTCGACAATGCCGCCACCCCCACCGGTCTGAAGGCCATGCAGGGCATGCAAGAGCTCAACACACGCAAAGACAACGCCACCAACCCGATGATCATGTTTCTGGTGCTCAACACCTCGGGACTGACCATCATCCCCACCACCATCCTCGCCTTCCGCGCCTCTTACGGTGCCGCCCAGCCCACCGATGTCTTCATCCCCATCCTGCTGGCCACCACCGTGGCCACACTGGCAGGTATCATCATCACTGCCGCCTGGCAGCGCATCAATATCTTCCAGCCCATGCTGGTGGGTGTGATGGCCGCGCTGGTGGGTGGCGTGGCGCTGATCATCTGGGGCTTCGGGCAGATGGACAAGGACACCATGGGCACCGTCACCTCGCTGGCCGGCAACCTCATCCTGCTGGGCATCATCCTGGCCTTCATCCTGGCCGGACTGTTTAAGAAGGTGAACGTCTACGATGCGTTCATCGACGGGGCCAAGGAGGGGTTCACCACCGCCGTGAAGATCATTCCCTATCTGGTGGCCATCCTGGTGGCCATCGGTGTGTTCAGGGCCTCGGGGGCCATGGATATGCTCATCGACGGCATCGCCTGGTGTGTGGCCCAGTGCGGGTGCAACACCGACTTCGTGGGCGCCCTGCCCACTGCCTTCATGAAGCCGCTCAGCGGCAGCGGTGCCCGCGGACTGATGCTCGAGGCCATGAAGAACTACGGTGCCGACTCGTTCGTAGGCCGACTGAGCTGCATCTTCCAGGGATCCACCGACACCACGTTCTATATCTTGGCCGTTTATTTCGGAAGTGTCAACATCAAATACACTCGGCATGCCGTGGCCTGTGGCCTGCTGGCCGACCTGGCCGGTGTCATCGCCGCCGTCTTCATCGCCTACCTGTTCTTCGCCTGACGTCACCTCTTTATGGATGAGAACCGCAAGAAAATAGACAGCTACCGCACGCTCATAGCCTACCAGAAGAGTGCCTGCGTGTTCGACATCACGGTGTATTTCGTCAATCGGTTCATGGACCGTGCGCACGACCGCACCGTCGACCAGATGCAGCAGGCGGCACGGTCGGGCAAGGCCAACATCGTAGAGGGCTACAGCGATGCCGAGGGGTCTTCCGAATCGGAACACAAGCTCACGGTCATCGCCAAGGGCAGTCTTGAGGAACTCAAGGAAGACTATCTCGACTACCTGCGCACGCACGAGCTGGAGATCTGGGGGCCGAAGCACGAGAAGTATATCATCTGCCAGCAGTATTTCCGCCGAAACAACGATCCGGCATGGTACATGCGGCAGGTGAAAGACCGCAGCGCCGAAGATATTTGCAACATGGCCCTCATCGTCACCTACCAGGCCCTGGCCCTCATCCGCGGCCTCATCGACTATCAAGACCGTAAGTTTCTGGAGGAAGGCGGCATCAAGGAGCAACGCTACCGGGCTCGCAGCGAATACCGGGAAAGGTACCAGGGGTATAGAAGTGGAGGCTATGGGCAGCACGGCAGAGGTGATGGTAGGTGTAGTAGGTGTGGTAGGGATAGTAGGGATTGTAGGTGCGGTAGCAACCCACCTACAACTCCTACCCCACCTACCCCACCTACCCCACCTACAACACCCACCCCACCTACCACCCCACCCCTCCCTCAAAAAAATCATGAGCAATGGCAAATCTAAAATCACTCGTTAAAGACACCGCCATCTATGGCATCAGCAGTATTGCCGGGCGGTTTGTCAACTATCTTCTCGTACCCATCCAGACGGCAGCGTGGGCTGCCTCGGGTGGACAGTATGGCGTGGTGACCAACGTCTATGCCTATACGGCACTGCTGCTGGTCATCCTCACCTATGGCATGGAGACCACCTTCTTCCGCTATGCCAACAAGACCGATGAAGACCCGCAGACGGTCTACACCACCACGCTCATTGCCGTGGCCTCGACGTCGCTGCTCTTCATTCTGCTGGTGCTGGGCTTCCTAGGACCCCTCTCGGCGTTCATGGGCTATGCCGACCACCCCAACTGGGTGGCCGTGATGTTCATCTGCGTGGCCATCGACGCCTTCAAGTGCATCCCCTTCGCCTACTTGCGGTATAAGAAGCGGCCCATCAAGTTTGCCACCATCCAGCTGGCCAACATCTTCCTCAACGTGCTGCTCAACATCGTCTACCTCTTCGTGCTGCCGTCGCTGCGCCTCAACCCCTTCGGCCTCTACGACGAGCACTTCACGCTCGACGTGGGCATGGTGTTCTACATCAACCTTGCCTGCACGGCCCTGGTGACGCTGATGTTCTGGAGCGAGCTCACCGGTCTGCGCTACCGCTTCGACCTTAGCCTCATGCGCCGCATGATGCGCTATGCCTGGCCGCTGCTCATCCTGGGCATCGCCGGCATCCTCAACCAGACCTTCGACAAGATTGCCTTCCCCTTCCTCTACCACGGTGCCGACGCCAAGGCCGAGCTCAGCGTCTATGGTGCCACGGTGAAGATTGCCATGATCATGGCAATGATCACCCAGGCCTTCCGCTATGCCTACGAGCCCTTTGTCTTCGGCAAGGCCAAAGACAAGGACAACCGCGAGACCTATGCCAAGGCCATGAAGTTCTTCGTGGTGTTCACCCTGCTGGCCTTCCTCGTGGTGGTGGGCTATATGGACATCCTGCGCTACGTCATCCGCAACCACGACTACTGGAACGGCCTGCGCGTGGTGCCCATCGTCATGGCCGCCGAGATCATGATGGGGGTGTACTTCAACCTCTCGTTCTGGTATAAGCTCATCGACCGCACCATCTGGGGCGCCTACTTCAGCGGCATCGGCTGCGCGGTGCTCATCGTCATCAATGTCGTCTTCGTACCGCGCTATAGCTATATGGCCTGCGCCTGGGGCGGATTCGCAGGCTATGGCACGGCCATGCTGCTGAGCTACTTTGTGGGTCAGAAATACTATCCCATCAACTACCCCATCAAGCAGATCATGGCCTACGTGCTCCTCGCCCTGGTGCTCACCGCGGGCATGCTCGCCGCCAACCGCTACCTCGCCACACTCCCTGCCCTAATCGTCAACACGCTGCTGGGCCTGGTGTTCGTGGCCTACCTGGTGAAGAAGGACTTCCCCTTAAGCTCCCTACCCGTCATCGGAAAGAAATTCAAGAAACAGTAATTCCCGGAGCATCGCTCCAAATACACACGCAACAACCAATCTTTATGATGTATCGCAACATGCGCAAGGCCCTTGCCTTCGCACCCCTGTATCTCGCGTCGCTGCTGCCCCTGCAGTCTATCCGTGCCGATGAAGGCATGTGGACGCTCTTCGACCTGCCCTCAGCCATCTACAACCAGATGCAGCGCGAAGGTTTCCAGCTGCCTTACAACGATCTCTACTACGGCCCGCAGGCCGTGAAGAACGCCGTGGTGAACTTCTCGGGCTATTGCTCGGGCGTGGTGGTGAGCCCCGACGGACTGGTCTTCACTAACCACCACTGCGGCTTCGAGAGCATCCGCTCCCACTCCACCGTCGAGCACGACTATATGCTCAACGGCTTCTACGCCAAGAGCTACGAGGAGGAACTGCCCAACGAAGATATGTTCGTATCGTTCATGATCGACCAGCAAGACATCACCCCACGCCTCCAGCAGCTCGGCCTCGACACCCTGAGCGACAGCCGGAAGGCCGTGCTCATCGACTCGCTGCAGAACGCCATGACCGACTCCATCCACAAAACCGACTCGCTGATGCACGTCGACATCGACGCCTTCTACGAGGGCAACCGGTATTATGCCACCACCTACCAAGACTTCCCCGACCTGCGCCTGGTGTTCACCGTGCCCAAGAGCATGGGTAAGTTTGGTGGCGAGACCGACAACTGGATGTGGCCGCGGCAGACCTGCGACTTCTCGGTGTTCCGTATCTATGCCAACCCCAAGACCAACGGTCCGGCCACCTACTCCAAGGACAACGTGCCCTACCACCCCGCCCACTGGGCACCGGTGTCGATGCAGGGCTACCGCGAGGGCGACTTCGCCATGACGCTGGGCTATCCCGGCTCCACCAGCCGTTACCTCTCGAGCTACGGCATCGAGATGATGCGTATGGAGAATGAGGTCAGGGCACAGGCACGCGGCGTGAAGCAGGACGTGATGGTGAGGCACATGCGCGCCGACGAGGCCGTGCGCATCAAGTACGACAGCAAGTTTGCCAACAGCTCCAACTACTGGAAGAACGCCCTCGGCATGAACAAGTGCATCGACTCCATCGGTCTGGTGAACCAGAAGCGGCAGTATGAGGAGCGTATACAGGCCTTCATCGACTCCACGGGCTACCTCAAAGACAGCCTCGACCTGCCCGCCCTCAAGCGTCTCTATGCCCAGGCCTCGCAGACCATGCACGATGCCTACTACCTGATGGAGAGCTTCGTGCGCACCAACGAGTTCACCACACGCGCCATGAACGGCAAGCGCGGCATGGACATCCAAGGCCCCGACCGCAAGCCCTCGAAGCAGTATTTCGTTTATACCGACGACCAACAGACCTGGGATGCCGCCCTCGACAAGGAGGTGCTGGCCGTGTCGCTGGCCAACTATGCCCAGCACGTGAGCAATCCCGACAACCTGCCGGCCTTCTACCAGACCATCAAGACCAAATACAACAACGACTATGCCCGCTTCGTGGATGACATCTGGAGCAAGAGCATGCTGATGAAAAGCGGCCAGCGCATCTACTTCAACAAGAAGAAATTCCGCAAAGACCCGGGCTACCAGATGGGCATGGCCCTGCGCGACATCATGGAGAACAACCGCGACAAGCTAAAGGCCATCAACGACAGCATCGACCTGCAGGAGAAATACCTCTGCGCCGCCAAGCTGCGCATGGAAGAAGACATGCCCCACTACAGCGACGCCAACTTCACCATGCGCCTGAGCTACGGGCAGGTGGGCGGCTACGACCTGGGCGGGCAGCCCTCGGGCTACTACACCGTGTCGTCGAGCCTGCTCGACAAGATGAAGCGCGGCGACAACGGCGTCATCGACTACCAGGCCGAGCCGGTGATGCACGAGCTGATGGGCGCAAGCGACTTCGGACCCTACGCCGACATGACCACGGGCCAGCTGCAGCTCTGCCTGCTCACCAACAACGACATCACGGGCGGCAACAGCGGCTCGCCGCTCTTCGACGGCAAGGGCCGCCTCATTGGTCTGGCCTTCGACGGCAACTGGGACAGCCTCTCCAGCGACATCAACTACGACCATCGGCTGGCCCGCACCATCAGCGTCGACATCCGCTTTGTGCTCTACATGATGGACAAGTGGGGACACGCCGACCGTCTGCTCAAAGAGATCAACCCCATCTACTGACCTCCCGGCAACCGCCACCCGTCACTACAATATGTTGCCGTCGGCATCCACGCAAGAGGGGCTGAGCGCACGTGCGCTCAGCCCCTCTTGCATGGGTGCCATTCCTCACCTATTGTGGCAGACAGGGCCCTCGGGCAAGACATCATTTCAGGTGAGCCTTGGCATAGACCATCAGCTGATACTCCGTGTCGTCGCTCGTCCAATGCTCGTTGATGGGCGTAACGAGACTCTCCTTGGGACATTTCAGCAGGTTCCACACCGTATAACTCGTTGTAGGCGGGCACACATCGTCGTTGAAGCCCCAGGTCATATACACCGGACAGCGTACGCGGCGCGCAAAGTTGCACACATCGAGATACCGCATGGTCTGCACCTTCTCGGGTGTGAGCTGGTGGTTCATCTTTGAGAAATGCGGCCACCCGTCGGCCCTGCCCCCCAGCGATGCCGCCATGTCGCTCAGTGCCGGATGGTTGACGATGGCCAGCGTCACCCTGCTGTCGAGGGCGGCGGTGACGAGCGTGAGGGCACCACCCTGGCTGCCACCTTGCACCACCACGTTGCGACGGTCCCACTCGTCGAGCGAGGTGAGATAGTCTACGGCCCGCACACAGGCCGCATACACATGCTTCATATAGGCATTGTCGCGGTTGTCGAGCCCATTCTCCACATAACCATTGTTCTTGGCATTGAAGGCCGCGCTGATGGCCGCAAACTGTTCGGGCGTGAGCTCGGGGTGCAGACCATGGATTTCGATTTCCAGACGGATGAATCCATTGCGGGCATAATAGCTATGGCGCAGCGGCTCCTTGATGGTCTTGATGCCGGCACCCGGCGGACACAGCACCACCGGGTAACGGCCCTTGGCCTTCGGCCGCGTGAGATAGCCGTAGATGCTATGCCCCGCACGGTCGGTCTGCAGGCGGATGAGGTAGCAGTCAATCTCGTTGTCGGAGTATTTCTCTACCTTCTCCTGCGTCACCAGCAGTGGCTGGCGGCGTGCGTCGTCGACGACCGATGACCAGAACCGGTCGAAGTCGGACGGGTCGCGGGAGTAGGGCGTGAGCCGTTCGGGCGAGAAGCCCACCTTCACGTGGTGGCGATAGGTCGTGCCGTCGACCTTGGCTATCAACCGGCAGTCGAGAAATCCAGGCTCACGCAGGGTACCCATGACGATGGTGCCGCGACCGTCTTTCAGCCGCAGCGTGCCCTGCCGGGTAGCAGGCATGAGCTCGGGGCCAATCTCGTAGCTCACCTCAGCGTCGCGCGGAACGCCATATTTGAGAAACGTCACCTCCACCTTCGCCGTCTCACCCGTCTGGTAGAGCCAGTCGGCATGGTTGGGGATGGTGGTCCACAGCACATCCGACCGGTAGGGATAGTTCTCGGCCGAGATGCAGAGGTTGCCGCCCCATACGAGCAGCAACAGCAATAAAGTCTTGAGCATGTTCATTTTAAGTAGTGTTTTATCGTTGTGTTTCAAGCGGGTATCGGTCAGGAAGCGTGGCCCGCACCGCTGGCAGACCTGCCGCCGGTGCAGGCCGGGTGCAGCCTCAGAGCCGTTCCAGCAGCTGCCTGACCTCACCGAGGTCGCGGGCCACGAGGATATAGTCAGTCCAGCGACCGCGGATGCAGCCGCGCGCCTCGAGGTCGTCGAGCAGGGCGATGGCTGTGTCCCAGAAGCCCTTCATGTTGTAGAGTATCACCTTTTTCATGTGATAGCCAATGGTGGCCGAGGCAGCCACGGTGAACACCTCGTCGAGGGTGCCGATGCCGCCGGGCAAGGCGATGCACACGTCACTCTGGGCCATGAGCAGGTCCTTGCGGTCGGAGAGGTTGTCGCAGGGGATGTTCACCTCCACGCTTTGCGACACCCTGCCGCCTTTCTCAAGCATCTGGGGCACCACACCGATGGTGCGGGCGCCAGCCTCGTGGGCGGCCTGCCCCACACACTCCATGAGCCCCTGGTTGCAGCCGCCGAACACCAGCGTATGGCCGGCCTCGCCTATCCACCGCCCCAACTGGGCCGTGAGGGTGAAGAAGTCGGAGTCGATGGCGTTGTTGGCCGAACAGAATACAGCTATTTTCATATTGCTTCAAGTGTTATTGTCGTTGTCGTTGGCAGCCTCGCGCTCCGTGCGCTTGCGCCTGACCTCCAGCATGATATTGCGGCTGTAGGTGATGAAGCCCACCGACTGTCCGAGGATGAGCACGGGGTCGAGGCGGAAACAGCCGTAGGCCACGATGATGCCCGAGCCCACCAGACTGATGACCCAGAACCCGATGGGCAGGAATGAGGCATGACGGCGGTAGGAGTAGTACCACTGGTAGATAAACCGCACGGTGAAGATGAGCTGTCCGGCCGAGCCGAAGAACAGCAGCCACAGCGGCACCTTCTCGTTGCGGAAGAAGTTCTCGACGAAGACAGTGGCCTCAGAGAGCATCAGCGCCACAGCAGCGGCGGGCAGCGAGAAGAGCAACGCGCGCAGTGGCAGCGGCAGCCGGTGCCACACGCCCTTGATGTCGAGGTTCCAGATATAGATATAATAGGAGATGAGCTGACCGAAGATGATGCTGAAATCGTCGCGCAGCCAGCCGTAGGTGAACAGCAGCACACTGCCCACCAGACTGCACACCCAATAGAGGTTGGGCGAGACGCTGCGCTTGGCACGCTCTGACAGCACCCACTGGATGATCATACGGGCCGAGAAGAAGCCCTGGGCCACAAAGCCGATGGCATATACCGTCGCGCTGCTCATAGCACGTTGTTCTCGTTGATGCTATACTTGATGTAGCGCTGCTTCATCCAGCGGTAGGCGAAACAGTCGATGAACGGACCCTTGAGCCGGTTCCACAAGTGATACTTCGACACGCCGGCCGTGCGGGGGAAGTGGCGCACGGGCATCTCCTTGAACTGCGCGCCCTCGAGGGCGAACAGCGCGGGCAGGAAGCGGTGCATGCCGTCGAAGAAGGGTATCTGCTTGGCCACCGACGTCCACATGAGCTTGAGCGGACAGCCGGTGTCGGTGGCGGTGTCGCCGGTGAGCTTGCGGCGGAAGCCGTTGGCAATCTTCGACTGCAGGCGCTTGAAGCCCGAGTCCTTGCGGTTGGCACGTATGCCCGACACCAGCGCATAGCGGTCGATATGCTGCAACAGCAGGTCGAAGTCGTCGGGGGTGGTCTGCAGGTCGGCGTCGATATACCCCAGATACTTGCTCTGGGCGGTGTCGATGCCGGCCTTCATGGCGGTGCTGAGCCCGTGGTTGGCGTCGGACGACACGTACATGAAGTCTGCATGGCGCGCGCAGGCCTCCTTGATCTTCTGCAGGCTGCTGTCGCGCGAGCCGTCGTTGACGAAGAGCACGCAGGTCTTCACCGGTGCCTTGGCCACATACCGGCTGAGCTCCTGCTCCACGCGGTCCATATTGTCTTCCTCGTTATACACGGGCACGACAATCGTCAGGTCGTAATTCTCTGTCTTATTCATATCATGGTTGTTTTGTTTTTTTCTTGATGATGGTCACCCCGTTGAGAAAGGCCGAGGTGTAATGGCGGTTGGTCTTGGGGTGGCGGTTGTCGTCGTAGCGGCCCACAAACACCGTGTCGACGGCGGCCCTCACAGCGGGCGACATATAGGTGGTGGCGGCCTTCTGGCTCACCAGCACCAGGGGCAGGTGGCAAGCCACCGAGTCGGCATTGGTGAGGTCGAGGGGTCTGATCTTGCGACCGGCCTCATACACCATCTCGATGCGCAGGGCTTCGGTGGCGGGATGGTAGAACGGCAGGTCGCGCACCGCCTTCACCTCGCGCACCTGACTGATGCTATGGCGGTTGGGGTTGGCAAACACGCGCCCCACATCGCCCAGCACCGTACACTCGGTGAGCATGAAGAGGCAGCCCACGGCCACCACGAAACGGGTGGGGCGCAGCCCCCTGACGGCCATCACCAGCCACACGTCGACGGCCACAAACAGCGGCAGCAGCACGAGCAGTTTGGTGAGGGTAATCATCTTGAGCGCATAGAGACCCACCGGCAGGGCCACGGGGATGAGGGCCACGATATAGCCGTTGACCCGGTACACCACCCCGCTCCACCGGTCGCGCCCCTCACAGAAATGGTCGAGCAGCGCTGCCACGCAGAGGGCGCAGGGGGCCATCATGGGCAGCAGGTAGCGCATCTTCTTCTCGGGCATGAGCGACAGCAGCACCACAGCCGCCACCATCCATGTCACGGTGAAGAGGTAGGTTCGCGCGTCGGTGATGCGCTGCTTCCAGTAGGGCACGAAAAGGGCGGCGAGGGTGAGCACCGTCCACACGCCTGTCTCGGTGAAGAAGCGCCAGTAGTAATACCATGCCCTGGTGTTGTGGTTGGCCCACGCCCCGGTCTCCTTGGCCATCACGGCATCGATGGCGTCGCGGTGGAAGAGGTAGAGCCAGGCGTGCCACCAGCCGCCCACCACCACGGTGATCACCACCATGAGGGCGATGGCGTCCCACTTGCCGCGCGTAGCGGCGCGAGGATCACCGGCCACACCCACGAGGAAGGGCAGCAGCAGGGCATAGAACGATACGGGGCCCTTGCTCAGAAACGACAGGCCCATCAGCACTCCGGCCGCGCTCATCCACCGCCAGCGGTAGCGGCGACGGCCGGTAAGACCCCGGTAGAGCATGTAGATGCCTCCCATCATCAGCGCGTGGCAGTAGATGTCCCAGGTGGCCGTGCGGCCCATGAGCACAATCTGGTAGCAAGTGAGAAACACCACCGTGGCCATGAGTGCATAGCGCCGGCGCCCCGACAGGTGCAGGGCAAAGAGATACATGAAGAGAGTCCACACACAGCCCATCACGCCGGCCGCCACGCGCTGCGCCGACAGGCTGCCCGACCAGGCCCACTCGATGGCACCGGCCACCCATGTGGGCAACGGCGGCTTCTCGAGGCGCAGCTCGCCGTTCATGGTGGGCACAATGACATGGCCCTCGGTGGCCATCTCATGGGCAGTGATGAGGTTGCGCACCTCCATGATGTCGGTGGGCAGGGCAGCATTGTAGACGAAGAATGATGCCAGGGCCAGCACGATGACAAAGATATAGCTCTTGGTTACTGCTTTCATGATCAGGATGATGAATTCAACAACTTGTAATGTGCAAAAGTACGCATTAATTTTGTAGAAATGCTGCAGAACATGGTACGATTTCACGGCAAGGCGACAAAACAGTGATTTCTGCGGCATTTTCAGCCATTAGTCCATAGTGGCAGGGGAACGAACAGTACCTGTTGACTTATTTTTGTGGGAACAACGGATGGCACAAAACCTGCACACCCAATCCCCAGCCTCCTTCCCTCTGCGTCTCTGCGTGCCACAGCTAACCAGCGGGGAGAGTGTAGTATGCGTGTGTGTGTGTTTGCACGCAGAGCCGCAGAGTTGGGAGAGTTTACATTGCTCACTAAACTAAAAGGCACGCAGAGTGGGCCGACTAGCGGCCTAAGGAGTAAACGGAGGCTTATCCCTGTCGAAAGCATGAGTGGACACGAGCCTACCCCGAAGGGGTTGAACGCTTGACAGGGCAGGGTTGGCTCGCTGCGCTCGGCAATTGAAAATCGGCGGCCGAAGGGAAAGCCAACCCTGCCCTATCAAACGTTGAACTCCCATGGAGTTCCGAAAACATTGTCCAATTTCATTTCCGTTGATGCTTTTCCACGATGCAAAACGAGTGCTTAGGTGATACCAGTAGGCAACGTACGACGTGCGGTTCGAGTGGTAACGAACGGTGGTTTAGACCGAAACAGAACGTGCTTCGAGTAGAAACAGAACGTGGTTCGACTCGAAACAGAACGTGATTCGACTCGAAGCAGCGCGTGGTTCGACTCGAACCACACGTGCGGAAGAGGAAGATGGGTGTGCGTAAAGGCCTGTAAGTCGCCGCAGCAGAGCAGCTAAGAATGGGTCAGAGGTACAGAACGGCCTCGCGCCCGACGTTGAAGAGCAGGTCGAGGATGGAGAGGTTGGGCTGGAAGCCCCACTTCTGGCCGTAGACCTGGTGGTAAGGACGCGGCACGAAGTCGGCATCGGGCAACGGATGCTTGGGACGTATGACCTCGCGAAAGTCGGGACAGGTCTCGGCGTCGGCGGCCTCATAATGCTCGGTGGGCACCAGCGTGGGCTCGATGTCGATGAGTTCGCAGATGGTGTGGGTGATGGCCATGTTGAAGTCGAAGAGAAACTCCCATTGCCGTTCGAAGAAGGGCCGCAGGTCGTCGGCCAGGAACTCGAAGTAAGGGCTCTCGCCATAGGCCGAGAGCAAGGCGTTCCAGTGCTGGTGCCTCCAGTTGCCGTGGTCGCTCAGGCGTATGTCTTTCATGGGGCATTTCAGTCCGTCATACTGCGCGATGGGCAGCGAGAGCGTCTGCAGACCGTTGGTGGTGGCGATGACACAGCGGTTGCGGTAGGTTTGCTTCACGAAGTTGTCGTGCTGCTCGATGAGGCAGCTGTCGTAACGGTAGAGTTTCTGGTACCATTGCACAGGACCGAAATAGGTGGATGAGAGGAGGCAGGGCATGGGAAAAAGGAACGAAAGAGGGATACGATGCCGGTGTGGCTACCAAAGCCTGTAGGCCTTGCCCACCACACGATGCTTGAATACGAGGGTTTTCTGCGTCCCGATGTCGAGCAGGTAGAGCTTGCAGTCGGGACACTGGCAACGGTTGCAGCAGGTGACGGGGATGCGATAGCGCACGCCAGCCAGGGTAATGGTGTCGCCGGGCAGGGCCACCACCTGGCCTATGGCCGCCGGCGCGACGTCGAACACCAGCAGGTCGCCCCGTTGTATGGGCGCACGCCACCATTTGTTCACCAACACTTTGTCGCCTCGACGCAGCACGTGGCCGATGTTGTCTTGTACGGTGTAGGTGGTGAACAGATAGGCGCGCACGGCAAACACTACGAGTATTGCAACGCCAAGCGCCATTACGAACTTCAGCGTTTGCTTCATGATGATTGATCGTTCACGATGCCTGGGGCCTCGTGAATGTCGCTGTCATTGACCTTTTTGATGATTCTTTGTTGCTGAGGGAAGGCCTTTGCAGGCTTCTCCTCCCCCCTTTCTGTTATGAATATATGCTTTGAATTTTGAATTACTAATTTTGAATTTTGAACTATTAATTTTGAATTTTGAATTTTGAATTATTTAATCCTGTCCACCCATGTGAACAGTCGGCTCCAGCGCACGCCTTTGAATCCCTTGCGGTCGGGGTCGGAGCTCCACCAGATGAAGATAGGCTTGCCCACGATGTGGTCTTCGGGCACAAAGCCCCAGTAGCGCGAGTCGGCCGAGTTGTGGCGGTTGTCGCCCATCATCCAGTAGTAGTCCATCTTGAAGGTGTAGCTGTTGGCCAGCTTGCCGTTGATATAGATCTGTCCGTTCTTCATATCGAGGTCGTTGCCCTCGTAGACGCGTATGGGGCGTTCGTAGATGGCGAAGTTATCGGGAGTGAGCTTCACGGTGGCCCCCTTCTTCGGGATCCAGAGCGGTCCGTAGTTGTCGCACGTCCAGCCCGTCACGGCATCCTGTGGGTAGAGCCCGCCGGTGTTATAGTCGCTGTTGATGCGTATGCTCGAGGCGAGCCCCTGTGCCTTGAGCGCCTTGGCGGCAGCCTTGGTGAGGGGCATGTATCCGTTTTGGTTCAGGCTTCTGAGGTCTTCCATCGAGATGCCGTAGGTCTTGAGAAAATCGTCGGGCAGGTCGCGGGTGAGTTTCACATAGTAGGTGTACTGCACCTGGTCGGGCTCTTTGTTGGCCTTGCCGTCGAGGTAGACGATGCGGTTCTTGATCTGCAGCGTCTGCCCGGGCAGACCCACGCAGCGCTTGACATAGTTCTCGCGGCGGTCGGTGGGACGGTAGTCGATGCTCCCAAACTCGTTGGGGTTGTTGAGCACGAAGTTGCGGCCCAGGCTGTAGATGAGCTTATAATAGTCGTACTGCTCCTGTTTGTTGAGCGTGGCGGGGTTCACGGGGTTGGGGTAGTTCTGCTCGTAGATCTGCTCGCCGTAGCTGTACACCAGGTTGTAGTATTCGGTCTGGTAGCGCTCCTCGGTGACGATACTGTCGCCGGCGGGGTAGTTGAACACCACGATGTCGTTGAGCTGCACATGTCCCAGACCTTTCACGCGGCGGTAGTCCCACTGCGGCCAGGCGATGTAGCTCTTGGTGTTGATGATGGGCAGGGTGTGCTGGGTGAGAGGCATGGTGAGCGGCGTCTGCGGGATACGCGGACCGTAGCTCACCTTCGACACGAAGAGGTAGTCGCCCGTGAGCAGGCTCTTCTCCAGCGAACTGGAGGGGATGACGTAGTTCTGGAAGAAGAAGAGGTTGATGAAATAGACCGCTACCAAGGCGAACACCAAGGCGTCGACCCAGCTCATGATGAAGCGCACGGGGCCTTCGGCGGTCTTCCACCACTGCCATTTGATCTTCTTGGTGATGTAGACATCGTAGATGAAGGGGACGACGATGAGTCCCAGCCAGCTCTTGAGCCAGAACAGGAAGATGAGGTATAACACAAGGACAATGATGAACTTTGTCCATTGCACTTTCATATTGAGTTTCGCTTTCTCTTTGTCAATCATTTGGTTTGTCGGTGGGTTGGTGGGTTGGTGGGCCGGTTTGTTGGTTTGTTGGTGGTCTAGTGGCTTGATGGGATTGTTTGTTGGCGGAGTGGCGGGTTGGTTATCGCCTTACCGCTTCCGGTGAACTCATTCACCGACGCGCCAATCAACTAGCCCGCCAACCCACCAACAATCTGACCTGCTAAAACTCGAACAGGTCGCTCGTGGTGAGCAGGCCCGTATGGTCTTTGGTGTATTCGGCGGCGAGCACGGCACCGAGGGCAAAGCCCTTGCGCGAGTGGGCGTCGTGGGTGATGGTGATCTTGTCGGCCTCCGAGTCGTAGCTGATGGTGTGGATGCCCGGCACCTCATCGTGGCGCACGCTGTTGACCAGCAGTTCGGTGGCCTTGTGGTCGGTCGAGCCGTCTGTGCGGCCGTCGTCCCAGGTGGTGACGCCAGCCTTCCAAGCGTCCTTGCGGTCGAGGCCATCGACAATCTCCTCGGCCAGGGTGATGGCCGTACCCGACGGGGCGTCGAGCTTGTGGATGTGGTGGGTCTCCTCCATCTCCACGTCATACTGCGGGAACCGGTTCATGATCTTGGCCAGGTAGCGGTTGACGGCCGAGAAGATGGCCACGCCGATGGAGAAATTGCTGGCCCAGAAGAGCGTCTGCTCGCCGTTGGCCGTCAGCGCCTCGATGTCGGCACGGTGGTCGGTCATCCAGCCGGTGGAACCGCTCACCACCTTCACATGGTGCTTGAAGGCCCGCAGATAATTGTCGTAGGCAGCGGTGGGATTGGTAAACTCGATGGCCACATCGGCCGAGGCAAAGGCCTCACTGTCAAAGTCTTGCTGATTGTCTACGTCGATACGGCAGACAATCTCGTGGCCACGTTCCAGGGCAATCTGCTCGATCATGCGTCCCATCTTTCCGTAGCCAATGAGTGCTATTTTCATTATATATTCCGAATTAAACGCTTTGCAAAACCGCTGCCAACCACGCCACGCCATGGAGAGCGGGCGAGCGGACAAGGCAGAATTTTCTGCAAAAGTAATTATTAATTTGCGAAAGTGGCTGATTTGCAGACTTAAATTATCCAAAAAAAGCGCGTTTGGTGTGCTCGAAAACACCTTTTTGAGTGCAATTCCTTTGCCAAAAAAAATAAATGACTTACTTTTGCAGATATTTCCATCGCTATGAATCATTCTATTTTCAGAATGGGCGGGAAGGCTCTTGCGGCCGGCTTGTTCCTCAACACTTTGCTTACTTCTTGTTTCAAAGAGGAACCCCTCAATGCCGAATGTGACATTGAAGCCGTGTCGCTGCACCTTGACGAACCGCTCAACACATTTTTCAATATCGCCGATACCTTGCAGGTGGTGCCCTCGGCCGACAGCGTGGTGACGTTCTATGTACGCCGCAACCATGCCGCCGACCTCAGCACCCTTGAGCCCCGCCTGAGGCTCACACCCGGCGCCACGGTGGTGCGCACCGGCGGAGAGGTGGACCCTGAAGATGGCGGACAACTGCACTATCGCGTGACGTCGGAAGACAGGATGTGGCACCGCGACTACACCGTGGCACTGACACCCCTCTTGCGCACCGTCAACGACACGGTGGCCTTCGACTTCGAGCACTTTGAGCTCGACCCGCGCGAGCAGCGCTACTATGTATGGCATAACGTCAAGGAAGGCGGCACGCTGGGCAGCGACTGGGCCAACGGCAACCCGGGATTCCGACTGAGCATGTCGTCGGCCAAGCCCGAAGACTATCCTTCGGTGCCCTTGGCCAATGGCTATGACGGCTACGGCATACAGCTCACCACACGCAGCACGGGGCCCTTTGGGGCCATGGCGGGCAAGCGACTGGCAGCCGGCAACTTCTTCCTCGGGGCGTTCGACGTGACGAAGGCGCTCACCAACGCCCTCCAGGCCACGGCTTTCGGTGTGCCCTTCGACCGTGAGCCCGTGACCATGACCGGATACTACCAGTATGTGCCCGGCACCACCTACCAAGACAAGGACGGCAACGCCGTGGCCGGACGCACCGACAAGGCGGCCATCTATGCCGTGTTCTATCGCAACCACGACGACGCAGGCAACACCGTCACCCTGCACGGCGACGACGTGAAGACCAATGCGCAGATCATCGCCATGGCCGACATGGGCGAGGTGCCCGTGGCCGAGGCCTGGACACCCTTCACCATCACCTTCGACTATACCAAGGCCGTAGATTACGACCTGCTGGCCAACCGCGGCTACAGCCTGGCCATCGTCTTCTCGTCGAGCAACGAGGGCGACCACTTCGAGGGAGCCATAGGCTCGCGACTCTGCATCGACAAGGTAAGGGTGATTTGCAAGAAAGAGGAATAGCAACCACAAGACAACGACATGACCATCAACAGATACATATTGACTGCCGCCCTCGGCCTCATGGCCCTGGGTGCATCGGCAGGAGAATTTGCCAACGACCTGCAGGTGAAGGGGCGCCTAGGCTATAACATCGGCGGCACGGCACCCATAGGACTGCCCGCCACCATACGCGGGCTCAATGCCTATCGCCTGCAGCCCAACATCTGCCTGGGCCTCGACGCCGTGAAACCACTGCACGGGCGCTGGGGCGTGCTGCTGGGCCTGCGCTTCGAGGGCAAGGGCATGGATGAGGATGCCCGCGTGAAAAACTATCACGAAGAGATTGTGAGGGGCGGCGAGACGCTCGAAGGACGGTTCACCGGCGATGTCACCACACGCGTGCGACAATGGATGCTCACCCTGCCGTTGCAGGCCACATGGGCGGCAACGCCGCAGCTCGACCTGCGGGTGGGCCCATACGTCTCGCTGCTCACCTCGAAGTCGTTCACGGGCTATGCCCACAACGGCTACCTGCGCGTGGGCGACCCCACCGGCACGAAGGTCATCCTCGGCGACGATGCCAACACGCGCGGCAACTACGACTTCTCTGACGACATGCGGACGCTGCAATGGGGCGTCAACGTGGGAGTAGACTGGTATGGCCGTAAGCGCTTCGGCATCTTCCTCGACCTCAACTGGGGCCTCAGCGGCGTTCACAAAAGCAGTTTCAAGACCATAGAACAGACCCTCTACCCTATCTTCGCAACCGTGGGGGTCTCTTACAGAATCAGATAATCAGATTAATTATGAAAACAAGACATTTACTCCACAAGATGATGGCCACATGCGTGATGGCCATAACGGCAGTTTCGGGTATGGCCAACGACTATACCGACAATC
>JBHAFS010000011.1:0-24565 GCA_041856205.1 Prevotella sp. | reverse complement strand
CTCTTCGTCTGGGAAGCGCTTGGAAAATTCGACTAACTTCATCTTGTCAGCGTTTTGAGTTTACATTGCAAAGATAGCTATTATAAATGAGAACGTGAAAGGGTGTGCTGACTTTTTTCAGTTAAATGCGGATAATCATTTAACAAAATTATATAAATACTCACCATCTTAGATTTCTTTTAATGAATATTTGAAAAGTCAAAACATGTCTTTATCTGAGAAGATAATTATCTATCGACATACAATGTACTTTCATTCACTAAACAAAGACGACGATATGCTCAAGTTCTAACATATAGAATCCATCTACAGTTAATATGGGGTTGGTAGCATTATATGCAGAAATCTAGCATAAATATTACAAAATGAGATTTTTATGTCAATTCCTTTGCGAGTCATGGAAAATATTTATAACTTTGCCAGCGATAAACTCCGGGGAGAAATCCGGAAGAGGGGTGCCGAAACGAAAGAAGTAAGCTGAGATCATACCCGTATGACCTGATGCAGGTAATGCTGCCGTAGGAATTGCGCTTGACAAAGTAGCGTTTATCGTTCTGTCGATTGATGTGCCTCTCTTAAATCACATTGTATTTGAGTGAGGCATGAATTATATTATCACTTTGACTATTGCCGGGTCTGACTGCAGCGGAGGCGCTGGCATCCAGGCCGACATCAAGACCTTTTCGGCCTTGGGGTGCTACGCTGCATCGGCCATCACCGCTGTCACGGTGCAGAATACGTTGGGTGTGGAGGACGTCCATGCTGTGCCTCCTGACCTTGTAGCAGCGCAGGTGAGAGCCACAATGGAAGACCTGAACCCTAGGGCGGCAAAGGTAGGCATGACAGTCAATGGCTCTACGGTACGTGCCATAGCCAGAGAATTGGATGGCGCCGACTTTCCCATCGTTGTCGACCCTGTGATGGTGGCAACTTCGGGTGATAGGCTTATGCAAGCCGACGCCCTTGAAGCCATGCGTCATACGCTGGTGCCCAAAGCCACCCTGCTCACACCCAACATACCTGAAGCCGAAGCCCTCGCTGAAATGACCATCGACGACAATGGTCAAATGGATGAGGCTGCACACCGTATACTGGAACTTGGTTGCCAGGCCGTGCTTATCAAAGGAGGCCACCTGTCAGGACCAAACAAGACAGACCGGCTCTATATCTCCGGACACGCTGTATTGGAATATACTTTGCCTACTGTCGACACCAACAACACCCACGGCACGGGATGCACCCTCTCTGCAGCTATTACGGTTTATCTGGCTCGTGGGCTTAGGCTTGAAGATGCTGTGGCTGCTGCCCGCCACTACATTCAGCAGGCTCTTGAGGCAGGTGCCGATATTGTCGTGGGACAAGGGCATGGACCGCTAAACCATTTATTCAACCCTGAAAGACTTATCATAGAATGAATACTATTTACTATATTAGCCACGCCACCACCCACCTTTCACAGCTCGACGGCATTGCCGCGGCGCTGGAAGGTGGTTGCCGGTGGATTCAACTTCGCATGAAAGATGTCGACGATGCGACGTTCTGTCGCATAGCCCTGCAAGCTCGGAAGCTCTGTAGGCAGCATGGTGCTCGACTGATACTTGACGACCGTGTCCATCTGGTGAACGATGTCGGCGCCGATGGCGTGCATTTGGGCATTTGCGATATGCCCATTGGCGAGGCCCGGCGTTTGCTCGGCACACAACACATCATTGGTGCTACAGCCAACACACTCGATCAAGCTCTTGCTGCAGCTGCAGCGGGTGCCGACTATCTGGGGTGCGGTCCATTCAGATTTACAACAACTAAAGAAAAATTGGCACCGCTGCTCGGACTGGAGGGCTATCGCCACATCATTGCAGGACTACATGGCTACGGGATAGATATCCCTGTTGTAGCGATCGGCGGGATTCGAGCGGACGATGTGTCTGATATCCTGTCCACTGGAGTACAGGGCATTGCTGTAAGTAGTGCGGTGACAGGTGCCGGCAATCCTGCTGAGGCTATGTGTAGGCTACTTAATGAGATGAAGTATCACAATAATGAGAAACATGAATCGTCTAACAATCAATAAGTTGAAAAATATATGGAAAAAGAACCCAAGATTAGTTACCCGGCTTCTCAGAAAGTCTACATCCATGGACAGATATACCCTGAAATGCGAGTGGGTATGCGGCAAGTAAATCTTACGCCCACGGTGACCATGGACAATGGCCATACGGTGACAGAGGAAAATAAGCCGGTGATGGTGTACGACACCAGTGGGCCTTACAGCGATCCTGATATAGACATCCAGCCGGGGAGTGGACTGCCAGCTTTGCGACGCCCTTGGACCCGCAACCGCAAGGGTACGCTCATGGAATGTGCCCGAGAAGGAATCATCACGCAGGAAATGGAGTATGTGGCCATACGTGAGAATATGGACTGCGCTGCCCACGGCATCGAAACACACATCACCCCAGAGTTTGTGAGGCAACAGGTGGCTGCCGGCCGCGCCGTAATACCTGCCAACATCAACCATCCGGAGGCCGAGCCTATGATTATCGGCACCGATTTCTTGGTCAAGATC
Organism: Prevotella sp.; assembly: GCA_041856205.1. GTDB lineage: Bacteria > Bacteroidota > Bacteroidia > Bacteroidales > Bacteroidaceae > Prevotella. Next base: position 21,999 of record JBHAFS010000011.1, on the reverse strand, counting down.
AATGCCAATATCGGCAAATCAGCCTTGTCATCGGGTATTGACGCGGAGGTGGAGAAAGCCGTGTGGAGCTGTAAGTGGGGCGGGGACACCATCATGGACCTCTCTACAGGTGCAGATATTCACCAGACAAGAGAATGGATACTGCGCAACAGCCCTGTACCGGTTGGCACAGTTCCTATGTACCAGGCCTTCGAAAAAGTAAACGGAAAGGTGGAGGACCTGACCTGGGAAATATTCAGAGACACCCTCATCGAACAATGTGAGCAGGGCGTAGACTATTTCACTGTTCACTGTGGCATTAGGCTGCACAATGTCAACCTGGCCGTAGGACGGTTGACGGGAATGGTGAGTAGAGGAGGGAGCATCATCTCCAAGTGGTGCCAGATGCATCAACAGGAGAGTTTTCTCTATACTCATTTCGACGATATCTGTGACATTTGCCATAGATACGACGCAGCTCTGTCTCTGGGCGACGGTCTGCGTCCCGGAAGTATACATGATGCCAACGACAAGGCGCAATTTGCCGAACTCGACACCATGGGCGAACTGGTACAGCGGGCTTGGGCCAAGGGCGTGCAGGCCTTCATCGAAGGCCCAGGTCACGTGCCTATGCATAAGATTAAGGCCAACATGGAGCGGCAGATAGAGAAATGCCATGGAGCACCATTCTACACCCTAGGGCCCCTTGTCACCGACGTGGCACCAGGCTACGACCATATCACCAGCGCCATTGGGGCGGCCATGATCAGCTGGATGGGAACAGCCATGATATGCTATGTTACGCCAAAAGAGCATCTGGCACTGCCAGACAAGGAGGATGTACGCACGGGAGTTGTTACCTACAAACTGGCCGCACATGCTGCAGACATTGCCAAAGGGCATCCAGGCGCCATGCTGCGCGACAACGCCCTTTCGAAGGCGCGCTACGAGTTCAGATGGAAAGACCAGTTCAATCTATCGCTCGATCCGGAGCGTGCGCTGGAATACTACAAGACATCGAACGAAGTGGGTGGAAAATACTGCACGATGTGCGGTCCCCACTTCTGTACCATGCGCATATCACAGACTCTGGAACAAACGACGAATGAAAATACTAAATGTCAAACCCTATAAAAACAAACCAACAATGATTGAGACACAAGTATCTAAAGGTATTATCAGTACTTATTTTGACAAACTGCAACGTAACCTTAATCTTGACGTGGCCATCGTGGGAGGTGGCCCATCAGGCATCGTGGCAGCCTATTATCTGGCCAAGGCAGGCCTCAAAGTGGCCCAGTTTGACCGCAAGCTCTCACCAGGTGGTGGCATGTGGGGTGGAGCAATGATGTTCAACCAGGTAGTGATCCAAGAGGAGGCCATGCCTATCATCGAAGAGTTTGGCATCCGGGCTGAAGCCTTTGAGGATGGCCTTTATACGGTAGACTCGGTGGAGAGCACCTCATCGCTGCTCTATCACGCTGTTCATGCCGGTGCCACACTCTTCAACTGCTACTCTGTGGAGGATGTGGTGTTCAAAGACAATGCCGTTGCTGGCATCGTGGTCAACTGGACACCTGTTCTTCGTGAGGGCTTGCACGTCGACCCGCTCAATATCATGGCCAAGTGTGTCATCGACGGTACAGGTCACGATAGCGAGATGTGCAAGGTGGTGGCACGTAAGAATGGCGTGCAATTGGACACAACAACCGGAGGAGTGGTGGGAGAACGTTCGCTCGATGTCATCGAAGGCGAGCGCCAGGTGGTTGAAGGCACCAAGGAAATCTATCCTGGCCTCTATGTCTGTGGCATGGCGTCGTCGGCCGTGAGCGGCACACCCCGCATGGGACCGATATTCGGTGGCATGCTGCTCTCAGGGCAGAAGGTAGCCCAGCTCATCATGGCCAGGCTTGGAAAATGATGAAGCTCATTGCCGTGACATCACCCGACTTTCTGGACGGGGAAGTGGAGCGCATTGTAAGTTTGCTGGAACATGAGGGATTCTGGGCCGTGCATTTGCGTAAGCCCGGAGCCTCTCAGGCACAATATGTGCATATGCTTGACTTGTTGCCAGAGTCGTGCATCCGTCGTGTTGTCGTTCACGACCATTTCGAATTGTGTCGCGACTATCCCCTTATGGGTATCCACCTCAACAGCCGCAACCCTACATTGCCTTTGGGCTATGTGGGGCAGCGGTCATGTTCTTGCCATACATTGGAAGAAGTGAGCCTAAAGAAACCTATGGTTGACTATTTATTTCTAAGTCCTATATTCGACAGCATCTCCAAGTCAGGCTATCTCTCGGTATTCTCGCAAGAGACACTGCAGAGGGCAGCTGCCTGTGGCGTTATCGACAGGAAGGTAGTTGCACTGGGTGGGGTGACAGCCGACAAGGTGGAGTGGTTACATCAGCTGGGGTTTGGAGGAGCCGCCATGATGGGTGCATTATGGGGAACAAACAACAAACAAGGCAAGTAAGAAAAAGGTGAATCTGATAGTTTACACCAGATCAAAGTCGAATGTAGTTGAACTATATTCCAATATCATCTCGATTCCACGGGGGCAATGTTTTTCTTAGCCCATTCGGTCAACCCTATTATATAAGGTATAAGCGTGAGCCCACGCTCTGTTAGCGCATATTCCACTCTTGGCGGTACTTCGGGAAATATTTTGCGAGAAATGAGATCGAGATGCTCGAGATTGCGCAGTGTTGCTGATAACATTTTGGGTGAACAGTCTTGTACGGCATTCTTAATCTCAGTGTATCGGAGTGCCCGGTTACCACTGGAATACAAAGTGTAGAGAAGAATAAATGACCATTTGTCACCAAACTGATTGACAACTTGTCGTATAGGACAAGTCTTATATTCCGAACTTGACGAAGTTGTTGCCATTAAGCTTTGAGTATTGATTGATGCAAAGTTATAATATCGATAGTAGATTTCTAAAAGATACTAAGTTAATTAGAGTTAAACATGTGGTCTCAAACCTCGTCGCACGCCAATTTCTACTTTTTTGTAACTATGTTTTATCCTTGTAACCTCTTGTGGGATTCGACAAATTCACTTATCTTTGCAATTAAGATTTGAATAATTACAAACAGATGTGTTCATGAAAAACCTTGCAGAATGGTTGTACGATGGCACGGAGTTTGGAAGTTCTTTCTGCGAGATTCCTTTCCTTAAGCAGGTAATAGGAATTGCGACAGGAGTCGTCAGTGAAAAAATATTAAGTTGAAAGTATAATTAAAAGAATAGGAGAATTTACGATGAAATTTGAAAAAGATTTTCTGAGAGATCCCGACTTGGGACTTGTTGCACTTCGTCTGAATGTTGGTGGACTGATGCTTTTCCATGGTGTACATAAGTTAGTGGGAGGTGTAGGCATGATTGGTGATATGCTTGCCAGCATGGGGCTTCCTTCGTTTTTTGCTTACGGTGCCTTGGTAGGTGAGGTTGTTGCCTCATTGATGATTTTGTTTGGCCTTTGGACCCGTGTCGGTGGTGTCATCATGGTGATTAATATGATAGTGGCCATCCTTATGGCACATAGTGGACATATTTTCTCGCTGGATCCAATGACAGGTGGCTGGGCCATCGAGCTGCCTATGCTCTATCTGCTTGGCGCCGCAGCTTTGTGCTTCACCGGTGGTGGAAAGTATGCAATTACCCGCAACGATATTTTCAGCTAATCGAATATTAGGCTGAGATATCATTTTGTGCTTACACAATTTTATTCAGGATAAATCAACATTTTAAAGTAGGAACACATACATGAAGAAAATAGTACTTGCCCTGGCGATGCTGGTGTCAGCATTGGGAATCCAGGCACAAACCGGAAAATGGGTGAACGATGCAGCCCATACACGCATCGGTTTTGAAATTGAGCATGCTGGACTATCGATTGTAAGCGGCCGTTTCACCGATTTTGACATCGACGTGGACGCAGCAGGCAAGAATCTGCTTGAAACAAAAATTGTGGCCACCATCAAGACAAACAGCGTCAAGACAGGCGTAGAAGCCCGCGATAACCATCTCAAGACAGCCGATTTTTTTGAAGCTGACAAATATCCCACAATGGTGTTCAAGAGCACTCGAATGGTGGCGAAGAACAAAACAACAGGCAAGATATACGGCACCCTGACCATCAGAGACGTTACCAGGCCTGTGGTACTCGACGCCAAACTTATTGCCAAGAAGGTGAGCCCTCAATCCAAGGTGTTGACTGCAGGCTTCCGCTTGAAAGGAACAATTAAGCGTTCCGACTTCAATTTTGGTCCGAAATATCTGCCCGATCTTATCGGTAACGATGTGAACATTATCATCGACGGGGAGTTCTCACCAGCTAACAAGTAAGTTCTAGGCATGTAATTAAGCTGTAAAATAAAAAATCTGATTTGCTAAAACAAATCAGATTTTTTATTTGTAGCCACTCTCCAATATCTTTTTTACGCAATTCAATTTTATTTCAACATTTCTTTGTACTTTTGCAGCACTTTTTACGCGAAAGCTTTTCGCAAACAAACCTTACTACTCCATAACAGAAATGAGAATGGAAACCCTAACAAGTACAAAGAAAACTATTGTTGGCGTACAATTTCTTTTCGTTGCTTTCGGAGCAACGGTTCTAGTTCCGCTACTGGTCGGTATTAATCCATCGACAGCACTCTTCACCGCCGGAATCGGGACATTCATTTTCCATTTCGTGACCAAGGGCAAGGTTCCAATCTTTCTGGGGAGCTCTTTCGCCTTCATCGCGCCTATTATCTCTGCCACCGAACAATGGGGGTTACCGGGCACGCTAGCAGGCCTTACCAGTGTATCGTTGGTATATTTTGTGATGAGTGCTCTGGTGAAATGGCAGGGTAGGCATCTGCTCGACCGAGTGTTTCCCCCAGTGGTCATCGGTCCGGTGATTATCCTCATTGGCCTGTCGTTGTCGGGAAGCGCCGTGAACATGGCCAAGACCAATTGGATGCTGGCTTTCATCGCACTCGTAACGGCCATCCTTGTGCTCACTTTTGCCAGAGGACTGCTCAAACTTGTACCTGTGATATGTGGTATCATCGTTGGGTACATTGCTGCCGCCATGATGGGACTGGTTGACTTTGCACCTGTCTTTGCCGCACCTTGGCTCACCAATCCGGTATCGTTGACGACCATTACCCACTTTGAGTGGGCACCTTTCTTATATATGATACCTGTGGCCATCGCACCTGTCATTGAGCATATCGGTGACGTGTATGTGGTGAGTGCCGTGGCTGACAAAGACTTTGTAAGCAATCCAGGACTGCACCGCACAATGCTTGGCGACGGACTGGCTTGTCTGGTATCCGCCTTCCTTGGTGGTCCTCCCGAGACCACATATTCAGAAGTTACTGGAGCCATGTCAATCACCAAGGTGACCAGTCCTGCCGTTATCCGCATCTCGGCGGCTACGGCACTCGTGTTCTCGGTCATTGGAAAGCTGAGTGCCCTGCTACAGTCGATACCACAGGCTGTCCTTGGAGGAATCATGCTCTTGCTCTTTGGTACCATAGCCAGCGTGGGCGTACAGAATCTCATTCAGCATAAGGTGAATTTGAACGACACACGCAACGTCATTATCATCTCTGTCACCCTGACCATGGGCATTGGCGGAGCCGTACTCTCAGCGGGCAGTTTCGCTTTATCAGGCATCGGCTTATCGGCCATCGTAGGGGTGGCACTCAACCTGCTGTTGCCTCAATCAAAATCCGCACAGGACAAGGAACTTTGAGTTCAGACAACTAGGAAACAACAAACCATTAGCCCAAGATAAATTATGAAAAAAATCTTTTTGTCCTGCATGCTTGTTTTTGCCTCTGTCGGTATGGGAAATGCCCAGAATCTACAGCTGCACTACGACCTTGGCCATTCGCTCAATGGCGACCTTACCTCACGGCCGAGCGTGACCACAACTTTCGAGATGTTCAAGCCCGACAAGTGGGGTAGTACGTTCACCTTCACCGATATCGATTACCAGCGCGATGGCGTAGCCGGTGCATACTGGGAAATTGCCCGTGAATTCAACCTCACGAACAATAAGCAATGGGCCGTGCATGTGGAATATGATGGTGGATTGACATCTAACGAGGAAACATGGTATGTCACACGCTTTCAGCATGCCTTTCTGGCTGGCGGTGCGTGGAACTGGCACAATGGCGACTTCTCCAAGACCTTCTCGCTGCAGGTGATGTATAAGTACTATTTCAAGAATCGCCATTATGAGGCCCATCCCTTCAACGGCTTTCAGGTCACCGAGGTCTGGAGTTTGCAGTTGGCTCACCGCCTTTTCACCTTCAGTGGATTCTGCGATTTGTGGTATGCCCCCAATGTAAAGGGCAACCTCATTCTACTTTCAGAGCCGCAGTTTTGGGTAAACCTCAATGTCCTCAAGGGAATGGAAGGGGTGAACCTGAGTCTGGGCACTGAGGTGGAGCTGTCGAACAACTTCGTGTGGAACGACAAGGGGCTACACAACAAATTTTACGCCATTCCAACGGTGGCGGCCAAATGGACATTCTGAGTTTGATCAAGTAACAACACATATATCAAAATGTTAAAACGATTATTGGGTTTCGACCCTTCTACGATGAGGATGCGCACGGAGCTCATTGCTGGTGCCACCACCTTCCTGACCATGAGCTATATTTTAGCAGTAAACCCCACCATTCTTTCCTCGACTGGAATGGATAAGGGTGCGCTCTTCACGGCTACAGCCATAGCCTCGGCCATTGCCACTTTGCTGCTTGCCTTCATGGCTAAGCTGCCTTTTGCCCAGGCGCCGTCAATGGGGCTCAACGCCTTCTTTGCCTACACGCTCTGCCAGGCCATGGGCTATTCGTGGCAGCAGTCGCTGGCCATCATGCTCATCGAAGGCGTGCTGTTTATTGCTATCACCTTCTTCAACGTGCGAGAACTGATTCTCAAAAGCATCCCACAAAACCTGCGTTTTGCAATATCAGCAGGTATCGGTATGTTTATTGCCTTTATCGGACTAAAGAACTCGGGTATCATCGTGGCAAATCCCGCCACCTTTGTGTCGCTTGGTACCTTCACACCGACCGCCATCCTAGGCGTCATCGCCATTGTGCTCAGCGGTGTACTCGTGGCACGCAAGGTCAAGGGTGCCTTGTTCTATGGCATCATCGCAGCTACACTGGCTGGAATCCCCCTTGGTGTGACCGAGTTTCCGCAAGGCTGGATTCCCGTGTCGGCTCCTCATTCGTTGTCGCCTATCTTCTGCCAGTTCGACTTCAAGGGGTTCTTTACCCTGCAGACTATCCTTGTGCTCTTCTCGTTGCTCATGGTCAACATCTTCGATACTGTGGGCACGCTGGTGGGACTGTCAGAGAAAACAGGGGTCGTGAACCCCGACGGCACCATTCCCCATGTAAAAGAGGCAATGATGAGCGATGCTATTGGCACTACTTGCGGTGCCATGCTCGGTAGCAGCACGATTACCACTTATGTCGAGAGCGCGTCGGGTATTGCCGAAGGAGGACGTTCAGGCATGACTTCTTTTGTTACCGGAGTGCTCTTCCTGGTATCTCTGTTGTTGTCGCCCATCTTCCTGCTCATTCCTAGTGCTGCAACGAGCGGCGCCCTTGTTCTGGTGGGCGTACTGATGCTGGAGTCGGTGAAGAAGATAGACTTGGCCGATGTTAGCGAAGCGTTCCCGGCTTTCATTACGATGATTACCATGGTATTGTGCTATTCCATTGCCGACGGTATCTGCCTTGGTATCCTGAGCTTCGTCATCATCAAGATTTGCACGGCCCAATGGAAGGCACTCAATGCCACGCTCATTGTTCTGTCGATTCTTTTTGTCATCAATTTTATCTTCAAGTAGATGAGAGATAGGGTCGGTTATTGCCAAAATGGTTGACCGACAGAACTAGGGCAACACCAGTCTAATTATCAGGGTGGAGCAAGGGGGGGATTCCTTCCATGCTCCACCTTGTTTTTTACCAGATTGATGGTACAAAGATTCTTGGTTTTATACGTAAGTTGCATAACACAAGCATTTAAGCTTCATGTGCATGATGGGGGGCATATCCCTTATTCGAACTGGGAAATATACACTTTTTAACTTGTCGTGGTCAATCATCTTATCAATATTTTGTAAATTTGCAATTATATGAGTGAACCATTGGCAGAACGGATGCGTCCCAGGACGCTGGATGACTATGTAGGACAGGAACACCTTGTAGGGCAGGGTGCTGTACTGAGAAGGATGATAGAGTCGGGACACATCTCCTCGTTCATCCTTTGGGGGCCTCCGGGCGTGGGGAAGACCACGCTGGCACAAATCATCGCGGGGATGCTGAAGGTGCCATTCTTCACCTTGAGTGCAGTGACCAGCGGCGTGAAGGACGTGCGCGAGGTCATCGACAAGGCACGACAAGGACGATTCTTCAATTCTGAGTCGCCCATACTATTCATCGATGAGATACACCGATTCTCCAAGTCGCAGCAGGACTCGCTGCTGGGGGCGGTGGAGCGTGGGGTGGTCACGCTCATCGGTGCGACCACCGAGAATCCTTCTTTCGAGGTTATCAGGCCGCTGCTCTCGCGCTGTCAGCTCTACGTGCTCAAGCCGCTCGACAAGGACGACCTCATGAAGATCGTCAACCGTGCCATCACCGAGGATCCTGAACTGAAGAAGAAGACGTTTGCTATCGAGGAGACCGGGGCGCTCTTCAGGTATAGTGGAGGCGACGCACGCAAGTTACTCAACATCCTGGGACTGGTGGTCGAGGCTACTGACGGCGACCGGGTGGTGATCAACAACCAGATCGTGGAAGACCGACTGCAGCAGAACCCACTGGCCTATGACAAGGACGGCGAGATGCATTACGACATCATCTCAGCTTTCATCAAGAGTATACGTGGCTCAGACCCCGATGCCGCGCTCTATTGGATGGCACGCATGATAGAAGGGGGGGAGGATCCGCAGTTCATTGCACGCCGATTGGTAATCAGTGCGGCCGAGGATATCGGATTGGCCAACCCCAACGCCCTGCTGTTGGCCAATGCGGCCTTCGACGCGGTGATGAAAATCGGGTGGCCCGAGGGGCGCATCCCGCTGGCTGAGGCTACTGTATATCTTGCCACGAGTCCCAAGAGCAACTCGGCCTACATGGCTATCAAGGCTACGCAGGAAGAGGTGCGGCATAGCGGAAACCAACCCGTGCCTTTGCCCATACGCAATGCGCCTACAAAGCTGATGGCCGACCTGGGCTATCACGACGGATACAAGTATCCGCACGACTACCCAGAGGCCTTCACGCCACAGCAGTATCTGCCCGACGAGCTCACCGAGAAGCGTTTTTGGCATGCCCACCACTCGCCCGCTGAAGAAAAACTCTACCAATATATGCTCAGATGCTGGGGAGACCGTTACAAGGACTGACTGTCGCGGATGGAAAAAAAGAGGAGGAAGAAGACGTAACAACGTAGACGAACAAAAGTTAAAGAAGACGAAAAATGACAAAAATTGTAGTATTGGATGGCTATGCAGCCAATCCTGGCGACCTCTCATGGGAGCCACTGAAGGAGATGGGAACGGTGCAGGTGTACGACCGTACGGCGCCCGAAGAATTGTTGGCTCGTGCAATGGAGGCCGACATCCTCCTGACCAACAAAGTGAAGATCAACGATGCGACAATGACCCAGCTGCCCAAACTGAGATACATCGGTGTGATGGCCACTGGATATAACGTGGTGGATGTGGATGCGGCCCATAGGCGCGGCATTGTGGTAACCAATATACCTTCATATAGTACGGATAGTGTGGCGCAGATGACTTTTGCCCATATCCTCAACATTACCAATCAGGTAGGTCATTACGCTGAAGAAGTGAGTCAAGGCCGGTGGAGTGCCAACCCCGACTTCTGCTATTGGAACACACCGCTCATAGAGTTGTCGTGCAAGACCCTCGGTATCGTAGGATTGGGGCACATCGGGATGAGGGTGGCCCAGATTGCCCACGAGTTTGGTATGGATGTCTTTGCCGTTACCTCAAAAGGCTCTGCCGAGTTGCCGCAAGGCATACAGAAGACCACGCTCGAAGGGTTGCTCGCCGTGTCGGACATTCTCAGTCTGCATTGTCCCCTTACCGATGCCACCCTTCACCTCATCAATGAAGAACGCCTCAAGTTGATGCGTCCTGGCGCTATCCTCATCAATACCAGCCGAGGGCCATTGGTCGACGACGCTGCCGTGGCCCAGGCCTTGACCGAGGGCCGTCTGGCCGGTTATGGGGCCGACGTGATGGCCGTAGAGCCACCAGCTGCCGACAACCCCCTGCTCAAGGCACCGCGTGCCTACCTTACCCCGCACATCGCCTGGGCCACTCAGGAGGCCCGTGAGCGGTTGATGCGCATCTGTGTGGCCAATGTGAAAGCCTTCGTGGAAGGGCGCGCTCAAAACGAAGTGTGACCATGCTATACGCCGACCCTGATCTCCTGCACCTGGTGCAGGAGGTGATAGAGATTCTAGGTACCCTTGCCTTCGCGATCTCAGGTATACGTCATGCCGCCGCCAAGCATTATGATTGGTTCGGCGGTTTTGTCTGTGGTATAGCCGTAGCCATCGGAGGGGGTACACTGCGCGATGTCATGCTTGGGGTGACACCCTTCTGGATGACGTCTCCGCTCTATATCATCTGCACGCTGCTGGCCCAGGTGCTGGTCATCGCCTTTGCCCGTTCGCTCAAGCGGCTCGACAACGCCTGGCTGGCCTTCGACACCCTGGGGCTGGCCCTGTTTACCATCGCTGGCATACAGAAGACGTTGGCTTGTGACCATCCTTTCTGGGTGGCCATCATCATGGGCTGCATCACAGGTGCGGCAGGTGGCGTGCTGCGCGACCTGTTGCTCAACCGCACCCCCGTCATCTTCCAGAAGGAGATATATGCCATGGCCAGCATCGCCGGTGGACTGCTCTACTGGCTGCTGATGTATCTTGGCGTAAACGTGGGCGTGTCGGTAGTGGCCACCTTTCTGGTCATTGTCGCGCTGCGTTTCCTTGCGCTCAAATACCATATCTCGCTGCCCGTGCTACGGGGGGAGGAATGAGGCCTGCGACAAATGGCAAGGCAAATGTGAAAAGAGGACGGTAGAAAATAACACGGTCTCTTTGACAAGTCGCATTTTTTTCGTAATTTTGCGGCGTTTTCAACAAGCAGGACAGAATAACATATATCATTATATAATGAAGATTTCATATCAGTGGCTCAAGGAATACGTAGATTTCGACCTGACCCCACAGGAGGTGGCGGACGCGCTGACCTCTACAGGTCTCGAAGTGGGCTCCGTGAGCGAAGTACAGGCTATCAAAGGCGGCCTTAAAGGCCTTTACGTGGGCAAGGTGCTGACCTGTGAGGCTCACCCCAACAGCGACCATCTACATGTGACAAGCGTTGACCTGGGAAAGGGAGAGCCGCAGCAGATCGTGTGTGGCGCATCCAACGTGGCTGCCGGTCAGAAGGTGATTGTGGCCGACTTGGGTTGTGTGCTCTACGACGGCGATGAAGAATTCACCATCAAGAAGTCGAAGCTGCGCGGCGTGGAGAGTTTGGGTATGATCTGTGCCGAGGACGAAATTGGCGTAGGCACCGACCATAACGGCATCATTGTATTGCCCGAGGATGCCGTGGTAGGAACCCCTGCGGCAGAATACTACAACCTGCAGAGCGACTGGGTCATCGAGATTGATATCACGGCCAACCGTGCCGACGCGCTCAGCCACTATGGTGTGGCACGCGACCTTTACGCCTGGCTTATCCAGCGTGGCATGGTCACCAGTCTGCATCGCCCCGACAATCAGGCCTTTGCCGTTGACAACGAAGACCTGCCTATCGACGTGGTGATCGAGAACCAGGAAGCCTGCAAGCGTTATGCTTGTCTGAGCATCACCGACTGCGAGGTGAAGGAAAGTCCCCAGTGGCTGAAAGACAAGCTTACTGTGGTAGGCCTGCGCCCCATCAACAACATCGTTGATATCACCAACTACATCATGCTGGCATACGGTCAGCCCATGCATTGCTTCGATGCAGACATGGTGACCGGTCACAAGATTGTGGTCAGGACACAGCCTGAGGGTACCAAGTTTGTGACCCTCGACGGTCAGGAGCATATTCTGGGCGAGCACGACCTGAGCATCTGCAACGCAGAGGAGCCCATGTGTATTGCTGGTATCTTTGGCGGCAAGGGCTCGGGTACCTACGAGACCACGCGCAATGTGGTGCTTGAGAGTGCCTATTTCCATCCCACGTGGATCAGAAAGAGTGCGCGCAGGCATGGCCTGAGCACCGATGCCAGCTTCAGGTTCGAGCGCGGCATCGACCCCAACGGCACCATCTACGCCCTGCAGCAGGCCGCCATCTTGTGCAAGGAGCTGGCCGGTGGTAAGGTGTCAATGCAGATCAAGGATGTTTATCCCAATCCGCTGCCCGACTTCAAGGTAGACTTGAAGTACGAGTATTGTGACAGGCTGATTGGCAAGAAGTTAGGTGCCGATACTATCAAGAGTATCACCCAGAGCCTGGGCATGGTCATTGATGCTGAGGACGCCGAAGGACTTCAGCTCACTGTGCCTGCTTTCCGTGTGGACGTGCAGCGCCCCTGTGACGTAGTGGAGGACATCCTGCGCATCTATGGCTATAACAACGTGGAGATTCCCACACAGCTCAAGTCGTCGCTCACCGTGGCCGACGAGCAAGACAGGCAGTATCATATCGAAAACGTGGTGAGTGAGCAGCTGGTGGGTTTAGGTTTCAACGAGATTCTCAACAACTCGCTCACGAAATCGTCATACTACGAGAAAGACGACCTCAACGCCAACCGTTGGGAAAACGTGGTGAAGGTGATGAATCCTCTGAGTACCGACCTGGGCGTGATGCGCCACACGTTGCTCTTCGGAGGTTTGGAGTCGCTGGCTCGCAACATCAACCGCAAGCGCACGAACTTGAAGTTCTTTGAGGTGGGCAACGTCTACAACTACGCCCCTGAGAAAGACGACCACGATGCCTCTATCAAGGCCTATACGCAGGAATACCATTTATCGCTGTGGCTCACTGGCAAGCGTGTGGAAGGCTCGTGGACGCATCCCGACGAGGACAGCTCCTTCTACGAGTTGAAGGCCTACGTCGACAATATCCTGCGCCGTGTGGGATTGGCCGATACGGCTGTCGTGGCTTCCAAGACCGACAACAACATCTTCACTTACGGCATGACACTCAAGACACGCGGCGGCCAGATTCTCGTAGAATATGGCAAACTTGCCAAGAAGGTGCTACACGAGATGGGCATCGACCATGAGGTCTATTACGCTGAGTTCAATTGGACGGCATTGAGGAAGGCCATCCGCAAGAACAAGGTGGAGTATAAGGAACTCAACAAGTTCCCCGCTGTCAGTCGGGACCTGGCTCTCTTGCTCGATGAGCAGGTGGAGTTTGCCCAGGTGGAGGAGATTGCCCGTCAGAGCGAGAAGAAGCTGCTGAAGAAGGTCGAGCTCTTTGATGTTTACCAGGGAAAGAACCTTCCTGCCGGCAAGAAGAGCTATGCTGTGAACTTCATTCTTGAAGATGAGGAGAAGACACTGAACGACAAGCAGATTGACGCCATCATGCAGAAACTCATCAAAAACCTCACCGGAAAACTGGGAGCCGAGCTGCGTTGACCCATCAGGTGAGCGATGACCAAATCATATCACAAAAAACAATAACAAGTAATATTTTTTCCAATGGGAAGAGCATTTGAATATCGTAAAGCTGCAAAGCTGAAAAGATGGGGTCACATGGCCCGTGTTTTTACAAAGTTAGGTAAACAGATTGCTATTGCGGTGAAGGCTGGGGGGCCGGAGCCGGAAAACAACCCGACACTGCGCGCACTCATCGCGACCTGCAAGCGCGAGAATATGCCCAAGGACAACATTGAGCGTGCCATCAAGAATGCGATGGGCAAGGATACCAGCGACTACAAGGAGATTACCTATGAGGGTTATGGTCCCCACGGTATCGCTGTCTTCGTTGACACCCTGACCGATAACACTACCCGTACCGTGGGCGATGTGCGCTCGGTGTTCAACAAGTTCAACGGCAACCTGGGCAATCAGGGTTCGCTCAGTTTCCTGTTCGACCATAAGTGTGTGTTCACCTTCAAGTTGAAGGACAGCGTGGAGATGGATGACCTTATTCTTGAACTCATCGACTTTGGAGTGGATGACGAGTTCGATGTGGACGACGAAGAGGGCGAAGTCACAATCTACGGTGCCCCCACCAGCTTTGGCGAGATACAGAAATACCTCGAGGAGAACGGGTTTGAGATCACCAGTGCCGAGTTTACCCGCATCCCTAACGACCTCAAGGACGTGACGCCTGAGGAGCGTGAGACCATCGACAAGATGGTGGAGAGGCTGGAAGACTTCGATGATGTGCAGAATGTGTACACAAATATGAAGCCCGAGTAAGGCGCTATCACCTTTAAGAACTAAAACTCAAGAGGATGCCCCATGTTGTTTGGGCATCCTCTTGAGTTTTTAGTCAAGCTAAGCGTTGCTCAAGGGGATGCGCCAGGTGGTTGGGGACATCATCTTGGTTTTGTCGGGCTGTGCATTGGCGGTCAGCCAAGGAACTTTTTTGAGGCTCAACGGTAGTCTTTCTGTCTGAAGGTCGTTTCCAGCACAATCTTGTTGGTCTTCTGCGAGCGGTAGATATAATGAAACCGAAAGCCTGCCTCCTTATACGCCTTCACCTTAGTGTCCTCCTTGAGCTGGTCGAGGAGCAGCTTGTTGAGTTTAGCCTTGTTTGTGCTGATGACCTGTTCGTTGTCAGCCTCTCCGCATAATTTGTAATAATAATTGAATGTTTTTGTTGCGCGCGAAAAGGATATGCTGTCGGTCATCTGCATATTTTGCACAGGAGTGGGGCAATAACGTTCTGTATATTCTCTGGTTTCCTTTTCGGCACGGTCCTCCAGCGAGTCATGCTGGCAGGCAGTGAGGCCAACCAAGAGAAGGCCTGCACAAGCGGTAGGTAATAGTTTCTGATTCATTTCACATTCACTAAATTTTGAGCAAAGTTAATAAAATTCTGCTATCCCCTTCTCGTTTCTGCTATCTTTTTCGTATCTTTGCCACTAAAGATAGAGAAAGCTGAATGGAAAATATAAGAAACTTCTGCATCATTGCCCACATCGATCATGGAAAATCGACGTTGGCCGACCGTATGCTCGAGTACACTAAGACGATAAAAATCACAGAAAATCAGATGCTTGATAACATGGATCTTGAGCGTGAGCGTGGCATCACCATCAAAAGCCATGCCATCCAGATGGACTATGCACAAGACGGCAAGCATTATCTGTTGAACCTTATCGATACCCCGGGTCATGTCGACTTCAGCTACGAGGTGTCGAGGAGTATAGCGGCTTGTGAGGGTGCGCTGCTGGTGGTAGATGCCACGCAGGGTATACAGGCGCAGACCATCTCAAATCTCTATATGGCCATTGACCACGACCTCGAGATCATTCCGGTGATTAACAAGATTGACATGCCTAATGCCATGCCCGAGGAAGTGGAAGACGAAATCGTCGACCTGATTGGCTGCGACCCTGAAGACATCATCAGGGCCAGCGGAAAGACGGGAGAGGGGGTGGAAGACATTCTCAAGGCCGTCGTAGAACGGATTCCTTCGCCCAAGGGCGATTCTGCCAAGCCATTGCAGGCCCTGATTTTCGACTCGATCTTCAATTCATTTCGTGGTATCATCGTGCTCTGTAAGGTCGAGAACGGCATTGTACGACAGGGCGACAAGGTGAAGTTTGTGCAGACGGGAATGGAATATGACGCCGACGAGGTGGGCGTACTTAAACTCGACATGGAGCCGCGCAAGCAACTGTCGACAGGAGAGGTGGGATATATCATTTCGGGCATCAAAAACGCCACCGAAGTGAAGGTGGGCGATACCATTACCCATGTCGACCATCCCTGCGATAAGGCCATTACCGGCTTCCAGGAGGTGAAACCGATGGTGTTTGCAGGAGTATATCCCATCGATCCATCAGAATACGAGAATCTTCGGGCCTCGTTGGAGAAATTGCAGTTGAATGACGCTTCGCTGACATTCATGCCCGAGTCGTCGCAGGCACTGGGCTTTGGTTTCCGATGTGGATTCCTGGGACTGCTCCACATGGAGATTGTGCAAGAGCGTCTCGACCGCGAATTCGACATGGAAGTGATCACCACGGTGCCCAACGTGTCGTATATGGTGTATGACAAGCATGGCAACGAACTGGAAGTGCATAATCCCAGTGGACTTCCCGACTTGACGGCTATCGACCATATCGAGGAGCCGTATATCCGTGCGACCATCATCACTTCGGCCGACTATATCGGACCCATCATGACGCTGTGTCTTGACAAGCGGGGCGAGCTTATCGACCAGCAGTATGTGTCGGGCAATCGTGTGGAGCTACATTTCATGCTGCCGCTGGGAGAAATCGTTATCGACTTCTACGACAAACTCAAGTCGATTTCAAAGGGCTATGCCTCGTTCGACTACCATATTGACGGCTATCGTCTCTCTAAGCTGGCTAAGCTCGATATCCTGCTTAACGGCGAGCCGGTAGATGCCCTGTCGACGCTTACCCATCAGGACAATGCCGTGACCCTCGGCCGGCAGATGTGTGAGAAACTCAAGGAACTGATTCCGCGTCAGCAGTTTGATATCGCCATTCAGGCCGCTATCGGGGCCAAGATTGTGGCTCGCGAGACCGTCAAGCAGGTGCGCAAGGATGTGCTGGCCAAGTGTTACGGCGGTGATGTGAGCCGCAAGCGCAAATTGCTTGAGAAACAGAAAAAGGGTAAGAAGCGCATGAAGCAGATAGGTAACGTGCAGGTGCCACAGAAGGCATTCCTTGCCGTCCTTAAGCTCGATTAGGATATTCTGGACTAGAATCTACTACAACCTTTAATATCAGAATATAATCTTTTTAGTGAAATGAAGGAGTTACAAAACACAACCCGGGACATTGCGCGTGAGTTGGCACGAAAGTACAGCACCATGACGCACGATGAGCTGGACATCTTGGAAAGTATCCTGGTGCCCAAAAAGTATGCCAAGGGCGAGATGATTCTCAGGGAGGGCGAGGTATGCCGTGATATCTCGTATATAGAGAAGGGACTCATCCGCCAGTTCTACTACAAGAACGACAAGGAGCTCACGGAGCACATCGGTGCTGACGGTGAAATTTTCATGTGCATTGAGAGTCTGTTCAAGGAAGAGCCTACCCACCTACAAGTTGAAGCGCTTGAATCCACCGTGGTTTATTGTCTGCCAATGCATAAACTGGAACAGGTGGCATTGCATAATGTCAATATTCAGATTCTGTACCGTAAGATACTCGAGGAGAGTCTCATCATTTCGCAGGTGCATGCCGACCTCGTGCGATTTGAATCGGCTCAGAATCGTTATCAGCGGCTGTGTAAACTAAAGCCCCAGGTGGTGCTGCGTGCTCCGCTGGTGTATATCGCCAGCTATCTGCAGATGACCCCTGAGACTTTGAGCCGCGTGAGAGCGGCAAAGGCATAAGGCAAATTCATAAAAGGATTTGCCTTTTTATATTCTATTTGAATCACATAATCATTGTTCCTTTGCACAGATTCTGCATACTTTAGACTTGTGAATTAGTCTGTTTCTTTGTTCCATTTACACAGATTCTGCGGCTTGGGACTTATGAGTTAGCCTTTCTTTTTTTTATCAGATACTTGACAATAAAGTAGACAATGGCGACAGCTACGAGTGCGATGATGATGAACTTGATATATTCGCTGTACTCCATAATTTTGTCGTGGAGTTGGTCTTCGGGCACGATGGTGTGAAGGTACCAGCCCAGTGCTGCCAGGATGCAGTTCCACACCCCTGCACCGATTGTAGTGAACAGCAGGAAATGCCAATAGTTCATCTTTGACAGTCCTGCAGGAATGGAGATGAGATGGCGCACACCGGGGATGAGACGGCCTGTGAGCGTGGCAGCCATTCCGTGGTCATTGAAATACTTCTCGCTGTGCTCCACTTTCTGTTGGTTGAGCAGGCATAGGCGCCCTAGTTTGCTGTTGGCAAAGCGGTAGATGATGGGACGTCCCAGATAATAGCCGGCAAAATAGTTTATCGTGGCTCCGCAGTCGGCACCGATGGTGGCGAAGAGAATCACGAGCCACATATTCAGGTTGCCTCCGGCGGCGTGATAGGCGGCGGGCGACACCACCAGTTCGGATGGGACAGGGATGACCGTGCTCTCCAGGAGCATCAGGAACCAGATTGTTCCATAGTTGAGATTGCTGAGCAATGTAGAAAAAATATTCATGTCTTAAATGATTGATAAATAATTGGCGTTACCCCGATGTCAACCCTTCATGTTTTCCTTGGGCAGTGTGCCGAGGTCGGGGTGGGCGAGGGCATACGAATAATATTGGTTGACGTTAATGTCTTCGGGGAAGATGAACGACAGCATACGTCCGGCTTCCTCGACGTTGAAGTCGATGGCCCGGTGCAGATGCTCAATGAAGTCGTCGCGCAGTCCAAGGTCGAAGTCGCATAATGTCAGGAAAGCCCATCCCTCAGTAAATTCTTCGATACCCTCGACTACCACCATCTGATAGATGATGTCGTGCGAGATATTGACGTAGTTGCAGTCGTAAGCCGAATAGGCAATGAGCAGTCTGGCCTTGGCGGTGTCTTCTCCTGCGGTCTCCACGGCTCTCTCGAACCATTGTCTGGCCGAGTCTGTGTCGTTTCTCAGCAAGTCGATATAACCTTGCAGGATGGCAAGTTCCGAATCGCTGATGTTCGACTGGTGCCTTAGCTTCTCGATATAGGCCACAGCCTTGTCGAACCGCGACAGGGCTGCATTGATGAGAAATTCCTGTCGGTAGATCTCCGTCAGGTTGCTCGATTTCGGCGAGCAGACGCCCTCGGCCCGCTCATAATGGAGCAATGCCTCCTGCATGCGGTTTTGCGAAGTCATGATGGCTCCGATGCCCATGTCGCCAATCTCGCTCTGAGGTTGCAGGCGCTTGAAGAGTTGGTAGTATTTGAGAGCCTCCTCTTGGTTGCCGAGCATCAGTAGGCCATTGGCCTTGTTGATGACGGCATCGGGGTCTTCGGGGTCGATGGCGAGCGAGAACCCACTGCTCTCTACGCTGGCTGCAGGGTCGTTCCTGAGGTACTGCGAGGAGGCGAGCTGATTCCAATAGGGCACCGAGTAGGGGTTGTCGTCGATGAGCTTGTTGAAGATGCGCTCGCTCTCGTCGTAGTTGCCCTTGCTCATGGCAATAACGCCCTGCAGTTCCTTGTAGTCGGGTTCCTCCGTATCATTGCTCTTGGCAAGCCACTGTTGTGCCAGGTCTATCTTGTCGTAATCGGCGAAGAGCGTGGCTACATCGAGCACAAAGTCATCAATGTTGTCATCGTCTATTGCTTCTTCCTTGTCTTCCAGATAGGCATTGGCCTCTTGCTCCTGGTTGTCAGCTATCATGATCTCGGCTATCATATAGTAGTAGTCGAGGTCGTTTTTGTCTGCAATCATTTCGGCATAGCGCATGGCCTCCTCGGTGTCGTTCTTCATGAGGATGGCATATCGGGCGCGGAAAGCCAGCGGTTGAGTGGCTCCAGGAAACATCTGTATGGCCAGGTCCACCGCTTTGAGGGCATCCTCGTGACGCCCGTGAAGGTGATAGTATTCGGCAATGTTGGTGAGTTCGTCAGGCTCTAAATAAACGGAGCTGCCTGACGTACAGGCAGCTTCATATTTATGGAGATAGTCTTTGAACTCCTTGCTTTGATATATGTTCTCGTCCAATTTGATGCTTGTTATTCTGATGAATGAGTCGGCTAACCAGCGAGCTGTTCCATACTTAAGCCTTGCTCTGCTTGGCCCAAGTATCCTTCAGACCTACGGTCTTGTTGAAGACTGGTGCTTCGTCGGTTGTGTCGGGATCGGCCATGAAATAGCCTGTGCGCTGGAACTGCAGATATTCTCCTGGCTTGCGTGTGGCAGCGTATGCCTCCACATAGCAGTTGGTCTTCACCTCAAGAGAGTCGGGGTTGAGCAACTCATGGAAGTCGCGTTCGTCGGCTGAGGGATTCTCCACAAAGAACAGGCGGTCGTATTCGCGCACCTCAGCTTTCACGCAGTGGTCAGCGCTCACCCAATGCAGGGTACCCTTCACTTTGCGGTCGGCTCCCGGCATGCCGCTCTTGCTCTCTGGGTCGTATTCTGCCTGTATTTCGGTGATGTTGCCATTGGCATCCTTGGTGCAACCGGTACAGGTGATGATGTAAGCATTCTTCAGTCTCACCTCCTTGCCTGGTGTCATACGGAAGAACTTTTTGGGAGCGTCCTCCATGAAGTCGGCCCGCTCAATCCAGAGGTTGCGGGTGAAGGTGATGGTGTGTGATCCGCCGTTTTCGTCCTCGGGGTTGTTGATGGCCTCCATCTCCTCACTCTTGCCTTCGAGATAGTTGGTGATGACGAGTTTTACGGGGTCGAGCACCGCCGATACACGAGTAGACTTCTTGTTAAGGTCATCGCGAACGGCAGCTTCAAGGAGCGCCACGTCGTTGAGGGCGTCGAACTTTGTGTAGCCGATTGACTTGATGAAGTTCTTGATTGACTCCGGTGAGTAGCCACGACGTCTCATGCCACAGAGGGTGGGCATGCGGGGGTCGTCCCATCCGTTCACCAGATGCTCGTCGACGAGGGTGTGCAGCTTGCGCTTCGACATCACAGTATAGGTGAGGTTCAGGCGGTTGAACTCGATCTGGCGGGGTCGGAAGTCGTGCAGTCCCTCACTTACTGTACCGTCAAACTCCTTCAGGTAGTCGATGAAAAGATCGTACAAGGGGCGGTGAGGCACAAACTCCAGTGTGCAGATGGAATGGGTAACACCTTCAAAGTAGTCGCTCTGGCCGTGGGCAAAATCATACATGGGGTAAGCATTCCACGTCGTGCCAGTGCGGTGGTGGGGTGTATGTATGATGCGATACATGATGGGGTCGCGGAAGTGCATGTTGGGATTTGCCATGTCTATTTTGGCACGCAGCACCATAGAGCCTTCCACAGCCTCGGGAGTGTTCATCTGCTCGAACAGGCGCAGGCTCTCTTCCACGGGGCGGTCGCGATATGGACTGGCCACACCTGGGGTGGTTGGGGTGCCCTTCTGTTGTGCGATCTGCTCTGATGTCTGTTCGTCGATATAAGCATGTCCGTTCTGAATCATCCACACGGCGAAGTCCCAGAGTTTCTGGAAATAGTCGGAGGCATAGTAGATGTTGCCCCAACTGAACCCGAGCCACTTGATGTCGTTCAGGATGTTGTCTACATATTCTGTATTCTCCTTTGAGGGGTTGGTATCGTCAAAGCGGAGGTTGCACACTCCGTTATAGTTTTCTGCTACGCCAAAATCCATGCAGATGGCTTTGGCATGGCCGATATGAAGATAACCGTTCGGCTCTGGCGGGAATCGCGTCTGGATGCGTCCGTTGTTTTTGCCTTCGGCGAGGTCTTCCTCAACGAATTGCTCTACAAAACTCAGATTGCGTTTCTCCTCGCTTACGTTATTCTCCTTATTGTCCATAATTGTAAATCTGTTATACCTCTTATAAATATTGGTTGCAAAGTTAATCAATTTCTGCTAATTACTTATGTCATTCCTCAAATTTTGTATTCACAAATATTAAAAAATATTTGGATGTATCACATAAATCTATTACCTTTGCAACTGTTATCCTGAATACAATCTTTTTACCTTAGAGAAAGACTAATACCTATTGAGAGTGAATGGCATCAGCTGCGAAGCAGGTGCCATTTTTTTGTGTGTCGGGCATGACACTAACCTAACTGGTTCAACTCCAGTCGCAGGTATTTACCGCCAAGCGAAGCGAAAGGCAAGTCGTTGTCAGTAATGTCAAGGATGAAGGAAGCCACGTAGCGAG
>JBHAFS010000010.1:0-27434 GCA_041856205.1 Prevotella sp. | reverse complement strand
CAGCCTCTCCCGCCCCTTGGGGAGGGCTGGGGTGGGGCTTTCCCTCTGTTTTTTTTTAACACGGAAGACACGGAATTAACGGAATATCCCTCCGGCACATTTCGATAAAGCGAGTGCCGCGTCGCGGCAACTGATGACACGGAACCTGCGTACCCCACCTCACTAGTCTCTAAAACTCTGCGACTCTGCGTACACTAACCAATCAGCGGGGGGCATGCGAGTTTTTTTTTTGCACGCAGAGTCGCAGAGTTTTGGGAGTTCTTATTGCTCGCTAAACAGGAAAGTACTTGGAGTGGGCCGTCATACGGCCTAGGAGTAAACGGAGGCTGCGCGCGGTTACTTCAACTTTACCAGCCCGTGCTCGGAACAAAGATTAAAACATTAAAAGTCTCATTACGCTCAACCATCGCGCGAGCCTCTCCCTCCCCTTGGGGAGGGTTGGGGAGGGGCCTTAGGGAGGGGCCTTAGGGAGGGGCCTCATCCCTCGGTGAGGGCTGGCCCCCTTCCATGAGAGCCTTGCTTTATCGTCACATAGTTTTCATTTTGTTCAAAACGAAAGTGGCCGACTGATATGCTCAGTCGGCCACTATATTATTCTGAATTTAGAAAAGGTGGGCGTGTTCCCACCCTTCACCCTTTACTGATTACAGGTTGGGGTTGTCGTTCTTCCAGTCAGCTACGGCAGGAACGATGTCGAGCCCAACGATCTCGTCGCGCATCTTGCAGAGGTGCTCGTAAGAAGCCTGCAGCGAAGCCATCTCCTCGGCGGTACCCTGTGGAGCCACATAGTGTACACCGTCGGCATCGATGGTGGTAGGCATAGCCATCATCACATTCTTGAAGCCCAGCTTCTCGTCGTTGACATAGCAGCCGGCGGGGAGGGTGAACTTCTCGCCGCCCATGGCAGCCTCGATCATCTTCACGGCGTTGTAGGCAGGGCTCTGGAACGAGCTGCGGCCGCGGAGCTTGATGATGGCCGAGCCACCCTGTACGGTGTTGTGCTTGATCTCTGCCCACTTCTCCTCAGAGAGACCCATCTCAGCGAGCGGCTTGCCGTCGATCTTCACCTGCGAAGCGAAGACAGCCATCTGCTCGCCGTGGCCACCATAGGTGTGAGCGCCGGTCACCTTGTCCTGCTGTACGCCGAACTCCAGGGCCAGAGCCTGCTGCAGACGGGTAGAGTCGAGGGCGGCGAGTGAGGTGAGCTGGTTGGGTTTCAGACCCGAGTGGATGAGGGCGGTGAGTGCCGTCACGTCAGCGGGGTTGAAGATCACCACCACGTGCTTCACGTCGGGGCAGTATTTCTTGATGAAGTCGCCAAACTCGGCAGCAATCTGGCAGTTGCCCTTCAGCAGGTCCTCGCGGGTCATGCCCTCCTTACGGGGAGCGCCGCCAGAAGAGATGATGTATTTGGCACCCGTGAAAGCCTCCTCGGGGTTGGTGGTCCAGGTGATGTTGGCACCGGCGAAGCCACACTGTGCAATCTCGTTGGCAACACCGTGGAGACCCGGCTCGAAGATGTCGTACAGACAAACGTTAGGAGTAAGACCAAGGGTCAGAACAGTCTGAGCCATGTTTGAACCAATCATACCGCCTGCACCGACGATGACCAGTTTTTCATTTGATAAATAGTTCATAACTACGTGTTATTTTAAATGTTTAAGACATAAAATGCAGAAACAAGGCAAGTGCGACACCGCGTGGATGGTGGCTTGCTACATGTGCAAAGTTACTAAAAAAATACATCACGTCTCCATTTATTTCATTTTAAATTTGTTGTTTATTCTTAAAACATTTATCTTTGCCATGTCTGTTTTACAAAATGAAAGTGAAATGAAGATTTTGCAAAGATTGTCTGAATTGAGGGAACTGATGGTACGCGAGCATTTGGATGCTTTCGTCTTTCCCAGTAGCGATCCCCACAACAGTGAATATGTGCCCGACCGGTGGAAAGGCCGCGAGTGGATCAGTGGTTTCAACGGCTCGGCCGGCACGGCCGTTGTCACCCGGTCGTCAGCAGCCCTGTGGACCGACAGCCGTTACTTCCTGGCTGCCGAAGACCAGCTCAGGGGTACCGGTTTCCAGCTGATGAAGCTCAGGGTGGCGGGCACGCCCACCATTGCCGAGTGGCTCGGCAAGGAGCTCAGCCACATCGATGGTGCCCAGGTGGGCGTGGATGGGATGGTGAACAACGTGGCGAGCGTCGAAGACCTCGTGGCCGACCTGCGCCGTCGGGGTGGCATCACCGTGCGTACCAACTTCGACCCGCTGGCCACCCTCTGGGCCGACCGCCCGGCCATCCCCGAGGGTAAGGTGGAGATCCAGCCCATGGCATACGCCGGGGAGACGGCTGCCCAGAAGATTGGGCGCATACGTCAGGCGTTGCGCGCGTGCCATGCCGACGGCATGCTGGTGTCGGCACTCGACGACATTGCCTGGACACTCAACCTGCGAGGCTCTGACGTACACTGCAACCCGGTGTTCGTGGCCTACCTGCTCATCTCCACGCGTGACGTGACGCTCTATGTCCAGCCCGCCAAGCTCACCGGTGAGGTGAAGGCCTACCTTGCTGCGCAGGGCGTGCGCGTGGCCGACTATGGCGGGGTGGGGCAGGGCTTGAAGGATTATTCAGAATACAACATCCTCATCGACCCCAATGAGACCAGCTATACGCTCGCCAAACGCATACACACCCAGGAGGTCATCCGCCAGCCTTCGCCCATACCTGCCATGAAAGCTGTGAAGAACGAGGCCGAGATCGCTGGCTTCCGGCAGGCCATGCTCCGCGACGGCATTGCCCTGGTGCAGTTTCTGCGCTGGCTCAAGCCTGCCGTCGAGGCAGGTGGACAGACCGAATTGTCGATAGACCGAAAGCTCACCGCCCTGCGTGCCCGTCAGCCGCTGTTCCGCGACATCAGCTTCGACACCATCGCAGGTTACGGTCCCCACGGTGCCATCGTCCACTATGAGGCCACACCCGAGACCGACGTGCCCCTGGAGCCCCGTGGCCTGTTGCTGCTCGACAGCGGTGCCCAGTATCAGGACGGCACCACCGACATCACCCGCACCATCGCCCTCGGACCGCTCACCGAGGAGGAGCGGCACGTCTACACGCTGGTGCTGAAGGGTCACATCCAGCTCGAACTGTGTAAGTTTCCCGAGGGAGCCAGCGGCACCCAGCTCGACATCCTGGCCCGACAGGCGCTGTGGCGCGAGGGACTCAACTACCTTCATGGCACGGGGCACGGCGTGGGCTCGTACCTCAACGTACATGAGGGACCGCACCAGATCCGTATGGAGTATGTGCCCTCGCCGCTGCTGGCAGGCATGACCGTCACCGACGAGCCCGGCCTCTACCTGCCCGGTCGCTTCGGCGTGCGCATAGAGAACACGCTGCTGGTGACGCCCTATAAGGAAACGGAGTTCGGACGGTTCCTCCAGTTCGACGCCCTCACCCTGTGCCCCATCGACACCACACCCATCATCCGCGAAGAACTGCTGCCCGAAGAGGTCGACTGGCTCAACGCCTATCACCGCCGTGTCTATGCCGCGTTGTCGCCCCACCTCGATGAGCCCGACCGCGCTTGGCTCGAAGCGGCCACAGCGGCAATATGAGCTAAAGGGCTGGGAAAGTATTCGTGACATCCGTGTCATCCGTGTTTAAAATAAAGACGCAGATGGAGCCCCTCCCCAGTTTTTTTCTCTCGCAGATGGCGCAGATTTTTGGTCTTCCGATATTTGGAGTGATGATATCAAGTATGAATATAGTCTGTTATCTTCGCAACAAGTCGTGTAGTGTCGAGGAAAGTCGTTGCAACAATACATCCCATCACCTATGCCCTCGCATCGACTTTTCACGACTTTTCACGACATGCCAACCCCGTCACTCCAAATATCGGTTGACCCAAAATACGATCAAGAAGGGAAACTATTAATTATTTTAGAAGATAAATTTTATGAAAATATTCTCGTTATTATTTTTAATCCTCTTCTGCCCTTCAGTTTGTTTAGGGTATCAAATACATGTTGATTCTGTGAGTGTTGTCGTGGGAAAAAATAAATACAGAAATTTGCACGTCACCATTTACAATGACACCCCGAGTTCTTTATGGATTTGGCTTGACAAAGAAAAATATGATAGTGACGAAGTGGCTATTAGGAGGTTCTTTATGAAGCCAAGGGGAGATTTCTCTCTTTATTGGATAGCCACAGATCCCAATTTGATATATAACAATAAACAAGCGTATAATTGTGATATGTTTCTAAAATTACTTGCGACAAATGATAGTTTTACTTTCATCTTTTGGTGCCTCGAAGAGCATCAAAATGATTTTCATCAAATGCAAACGAACAATCTAAATAGTATTCACATATCATCCTTTAATCAAATAAACTTAATTTGTCCCGGCATGAACGAAGAAAAGGTGCAGCATGAGATCTCATATAATTATGACTACGTAGTATTACCAACAGTCCGTTAAATTTTAGTCAAGCGTTGAGCATGGCTTCAAAAACGGCAATGTAACACGCTATGTATATTCCGCAGATGTTGCCAAGAGAATATCAGCAGACGAGCATTTCAAGGATATTCCGGTTGTCGGAGCAAACAGATCTGTAATATCCAATGGGAAAGATGTATATGTTGGAACTCCTGTCTATGACAATAATAAACACATTGTAGATGGCGAATATAAAGGACTATGGATTACGTATAAAAATGGACATCAGCCGTTTATAAATGGCAACTATAGAGGAGATCAGAACTTAAGCCCCGGAACAAAGAATTTTAGT
The DNA here is from genome assembly GCA_041856205.1 of Prevotella sp. GTDB lineage: Bacteria > Bacteroidota > Bacteroidia > Bacteroidales > Bacteroidaceae > Prevotella. Next base: position 22,643 of record JBHAFS010000010.1, on the reverse strand, counting down.
TATGAAACAACATGGCCGTAAACTAAGAGTTGTCATGGCTGCACTATGCGTCCTACTGCTTTTTATTTTGAACTTTCCTTTCTGCCGCTTCAGTCAGATTGGGACTTTCAATACTGACTCTACATGGCATGACAGGGTTTTGCAATTTGAGGAAAGAGTACTTCTATATGGTAATACTCTTTTTTTGACTAAAGGGAAGACTTACCAACGCTTGTTGCTTTCAGACAACAAACGTTATAAGATAAGTTTTGGATGGGACAACCATATAACAATCTCATCAGATAGGGATAAATATATATTGAATGTAGATAGTATTTGCATCAATGAAGGTACATTCGCAGCATCGGAAGAGGAATTCCTGACCACAGACAAGTATATGACGGTTATAGAATTCTATGATGGTAAAAAAAAGACTCAGCGTATTTTATCAGGATAGGTCTATGGAATTCGGAGGAAAACGTGCGGCATTTGAGTTTACGATAAATGGTAAGGAATATTATTACACAGGCAAGAAATCATGTCCGTTTAATTATTGATGGAACATATTTCCAAGTATGCAGTCCGAGCAACATCCGCAAGGTGGTGTATGAAGGCGGAAATGTGGTGCAGGCAACCTGGTACTATCCCTTCGGCACACCGATCTGTGACCCCTCTTATGCAATAAATCCCGATTACCAGCCGTTTAATCATTACTAAATACAATGGTAGGGAACTCGACATGATGCACGGCCTGAACACCTACGACTACGGCGCGCGCCAGTACGACCCCATCCTCGGCAGCTGGGACCGCATGGACCCGCTGTGCGAGAAATACTACAGCGTTAGCCCGTATGCCTACTGCCACAACAACCCCGTGATGCTGGTGGATCCGGACGGGAGGGATGACTATTTTGACCGGTATGGTGCCTTTCAGAAGCACACGGACAAAGGTGACGCCGTTCTGATACAGACGGCCGACAACAGTTATACAAGCATTACAAATGTGGATTTTCGTTCTCAACAGCAAGCCCTGGTCAACATTGGCAGCCATTATTTATCTACTGTCGACCATGACTTTACATTAGCAGTGGAGCAAACTGGCAACGGCAATCCCTTGGAAGCCGGCATGGGCAACTATGAGGGAACCGGGAAGTATGTGTTGTTTATAGATGCCGAGGGTAAGGTGAACCCGGAATATGGCATTGCGAGCAATGTTGTCAATTCTTTCTTCCATGAAAGCAGGCACCGGTACGACAACACAACCTGGGGTGGAACTTTGGGTGAAGTAAATGCCATATTGCAGCAGACCGCTCATCCTTCGTGGCTCGGAGTGTCAGAAACTTTTGCACAGTCGCAGGCAAGCTATGCGGCTGGGAAATTGAACTCCTATTCAAAGGGCTTTGGCTCATTAATTAATTCTTACGTTCAGCGATTGAATGCTTCTTTCTTGGGCGTAGCAACATTTACTATTATAAATAAAAAGGTGTCGGTAGAAAACAATCTAAAAGGAGTTGTGATATATGGAAACAAAAAGGAATAAACCACTTGCATTGAAAGGATATTTGTTTGCAGCAATATTCATCTTGTCAGTCTTCTCGTGCCAATCTCCATCCTATATGGATTTGTTGACCGGTGGAGACGTGAAATATTGGGGATATGGAAATCCGCCAAGGCAATATTATTTATGCTTCAATAAAAATACACGCAGGACCCTTGATTATGATGAAAACCTCAAAGGAGCGTATAGGGACGGAATGGACGCTTTAGGCAAAGGAAAATTCTTCAAAATTGAAGGCAATGATATTATGAGAAGTTGGGTGACACGTTTTGGCACAAAGCCTGCTGATACCATTAGAATTGTATATCTTTCCAAGAAACGATTCGTAATGTTCCATAGACAATCTATAGGCCCCATGACATTACGATATGTCAAAATGTCCCAAATAAAGAAAATAAAGAAAAAGATGAAATGATATGAGATTGATTATGAGTATACGCAAACATGCAACCCTGTCCCTGATGGTAGGATATGCAATTCTGCTTCTCAGTTCGTGCCATGTCCAAAACTATATGGATTTGCTGACAGGGGGCGATGTGAAATACTGGGATTTTGGAAAAGGGTCTACCATGTTGGTATCTTTCGACAAGAAAACCCAAAGAATCAGATATTATGATGATCATTTGAAAATCTATAATATCAATGAAAGCGACTCTTTGTCGCAAGGGAAGTTTTTCAAACTAGAAGGTGATACCATCTATACAAGCTGGATTGTCCGTCAAGACACCATATGTGTTGAAACCTTAGATATCATATCCATCTCCAAGAGAAAATTGCACTTGAAATCCTGGGGATCACTCTATTTGTATTGTCATCATCTGCCAAAAAAATGAAGATATGAACCATTCCGTTCAGTATCATATTGCAAATGGGCTCTAAATGTAAAGAGACTTTACTGGCAAGCCCGTCGTCCGACAGATTCATGTCCCTCTATTACAACACCCACCACCTGGGCAACATCCGCGAGGTGGTGGACTATATGGAGCATGTGGTGCAGGCGACCAACTACCATCCCCTTCGGCTCACCGATCTGTGACCCCTCTTCTGCAATAAATCCCGATTACCAGCCGTTTAAATACAACGGAAAGAAACTCGACATGATGCACGGCCTGAACACCTACGACTACGGCGCACGCCAGCACGACCCTATCCTCGGCAGCTGGGACTGCATGGACCCGCTGTGCGAGAAATACTACAGCATGAGCCCGTATGCCTACTGTCACGACAACTCGGTGCATCTCTTTCAGGCCTGACGGGATATATATATCCAGACCAGACCGGCTGTCTGTCAGGCCGATACGCCGTAGAGTACCTTTCAGCCATACTATTTTTAAGAACAACGGAAGACTCGGATGGCACAGAAACTGCGGTGGGCCCACCCCTGCCCTCCCAAGGGAGGGAGAACCATGCGGTGAGTTGGTGGGCTGGTTTGTTGGTGGGATAGGGGGGCGGAAGCAGTGCGTGAAGGGCGTTTTCGTGCCCCGACAGATGTCCTCAGCCAGCCTGCCAACATAGGTGGCGTGTTGTGGTTCGAATCGAAGCAGCGTGTGGTTCGAATCGAAGTAGAAAGAGATTCGACCCGAAGCAGACTGTGGTTCGACCCGAAGCAGGATGAGGCGGCAATGGCATGGTGGGGCGATAAGCCTATGCTCACCATGCCTTTGCTGCTGAAAGACAGGACAAAAGCACACCCTTCGCTGTGGGTAGCCTGAGCCGTCGCCCGTCAGTGTAAACGCGGAACCGTTCAGCGCATTGCTTAGCCAATCCATATAGTTGCCTTAGCTAAATCATATAGTTGCCTTAGCTAAATCATATAGTTGCCTTAGCTAAATCATATAGTTGCCTTAGCTAAATCATATAGTTGCCTTAGCCAATTCATATAGTTGCCTTAGCCAAATCATATAGTTGCCTTAGCCAAATCATATAGTTGCCTTAGCCAAATCATATATTCAGAAGAAGATGCCGAACGATACCGAATGGATTTTCGGGCCATAGGTGGTGTCGAGCACGTTGCACGGAGAGTACTTGGCGTAGAAGTTGAGCAGCGGCGTGACAAAGGTGCACATGACGTCGACCGTGAACGGAACTTGGTGTATATGCTTGTAGACGGCCTTCTGCTTGTCGCCATTGAGTTTGTATCGGGTCTTGATGCTGGCGTATGTGTTGAGGTTGAATACCGGGCCGAGAGAGAAGCCCCATCCTTTTTTATAATAATGATAGCGCACCGGAAAAGTGAGGCTGAAGACCTTGATGCGCGAGAACTGCGGGTCAGACCCATTGGGCAAGGGCTCGGCAGAGACCGTGCCGTCGTCGGCCTTGACAAACTGCTGGCGGTCGCCGATGCGATAGTTGCGCCAGTCTACGCCGACGCCAACGGACACCTCGCTGCCGCTATGCCACAACGCAGTGTTGAAGTCGGCGATGAGCCACCACAGTTCCCACGACTCAAAGGGCTTGAACGACATCGTTGAGGGGCCTGAGGGAGCGTTGAAACCAATGAAGAAGTTGCTCAGCATCTGGGTGCCGCGGTTGGCATGGCGTTTCTTCCCGAAAGCGCCGATGCTGAAACTCCAATCGCTGCCGATGGTCGAGGTGCTCACATAGTTGCTGTCTACGGTCTGGAGACTGCTCTCGTAGCGGTAGGTGCTGTCGTTGTCGCGGCCGAAGACCTGCACCTTGAGCAGTGAATCCTGGCTGATGACAACCACCTTTTGTGGATGGCTCACGGTGAGGGTGTCTTGGGTTTCGTTGGCATGGGCGGTCAGCATGAAGGCCGATAGTGCCGTGAGGAGGTAAGTTCTCATATTGTTGATAATTTTATATGGTTACAAGTTTGGGGTAGGGGTGCATAAGCGGGGATGCTGGCCCGAGGTGCGGGCTATTTGCCGATGAGACGGCTCAGTTGGTTGACGTCTTTCACCTTGCCTTCCATATAGATGACGGTGACAATCGTCTGTCCGCCGGAGCCCTTCTCGGTGACAAGACTGATGAAACGGTTGAGGCCGTTTTCAGGTGGGAGACTGAACACCAGACTCTCGGTCTTGATGCCGTCGTGGTTGCGCTTGACGGTCTGGGAGGAAAGCCTATAGCGGTCGCAGAGGGCCTTGTCCTTGCCCACGACAGCCGCCACTTCTTCGGCCTCGGCCGTGGATGCCTTGAACCGTGCGCTGCGGTAGTAGGACAGCTGGTATTTGCTCAGCGCCTTGCCGCGCACGCGGGTCAGTATCATCCGCTCTGTGGGCACGACGTTGCCGTCGAAGACTTTTGAGGTCTGCAGCGCGGCCGACTGCGCCCGTCCGGTTTCGGCGACGAGCAACAGGAGGAGCGTCCAGAGGAGGGTTGTGAGATGTTGTTTCATAATGACATTTTTTTAATTGTTTCCAAAAGCCTGACGCAGGTCACTGTCGATGTCGGGTGTGTGGTCGACGGCCGACGTCATTGTGCGGTCTACCTCGCGCATGACCGCCGCCTTGTCGGTATAGGTCTTGCCGTAGACGCAGAGCTCATAGTCGGAGCGATGACCGAAGTGGAGCACCACACTCAGCCCTATGACGGCTGTCACGGTGGCGGCTACGGCCGTCCATTGTCGACGAATAGGCCGGGCGACTGCGGTGGCCCTGTCGGTTGTGGCCTGCGATGAGGTGATGGCCTGCAGGTCGAGGAACATCGGCTTCAGCGGCAGCAAGTCTCCGGGGATGTCAGTGCCAGAGAAATATTCATACAGGCGACGTTCCTCGTCGAGGGTCGTCTCGCCGTCGAAAAATCGGTTGATGAGTGTCAGGATATCTTTCATTGTCTTTCTTTTTTGAGGTAAATGTCTCTCACGGCCAAGCGGGCGCGGCTCAGGGTCTTGCGGATGGCCACCTCTGATGAGCCGATGAGGCGGGCGATGTCTGCCATGTCCATACCGTCGATGTGGCGCAGTCGCAGGACGGTCTGCTGCATGTCGGGCAACTGCCTGATGATGGTCATCATGCGTTCGATGCGTTCCTGCGTGTCGTCGGTGGGTTCGATGATTGGGAGGCTGTCGATGTCGATGGTAGGCCGCAGACGGCGGAGACGGTCTATGCATCGGTTGCGCACGAGCACCTTGGCCAGGGCGTCCATCGGCAGTGCCACCTCCTCGCGCATGAGCCACAGTTTGAGCAGCACGTCCTGCACCACGTCTTCGGCTTCATCGACCTCCTGCAGGTAGCGTCGCGCCTCGGCCTGGAGCAGCGGGCGCAGGCGTTGTGCTTCGTGTTGATACTCGGTGGCATTCATTTTCACATCGTTGTTTGTCATCAGTACGCAAAGGTAGCGGTTTTGTGACTTCTTTTTTCTGTTTTTCTCAAAAAGGTTTACCGTACCATGCAGAAGGGGGGGGCATTGAAATAAAAAAAGTAGTATCATGTTGTAGACCAACGAAAAATAAGCTAAATATTTGTGTAATTGAAAAATAAGCATTAATTTTGCACCGCAATTTGTGGCAATGCCCTTTTGCTATGTTTCATAATTAAATTATTAAAACCAAAAACAAGATGATTATTGTACCCGTTAAGGATGGTGAGAACATCGAGAGAGCTCTCAAGAAGTTCAAGAGAAAGTATGAGAAGACAGGTGTCGTTAAGGAGCTTCGTGCTCGTCAGCAGTACGACAAGCCATCTGTCTTGAAGCGTCTCAAGATGGAACACGCCATTTACGTACAGAAGCTGCGTCGCGAGGAAGAATAAAAAATCTCCTTGAAAATTTGGTAGTTTAAATTAATTTCTGTATATTCGTTGCCGAAAACATCGTGTAAACGAGATTGAAGCAGCGCTTGAAAATGATAGAAGAATTTTTGAACTATCTGCAGTATGAGCTCAATCGCTCACCACTGACGATAAGTAGCTACTCGGAAGATCTTAGGACTTTCGAGGTGTACTTCAAAAATTTGGACAATCAGCTCTCTTGGGAGTCGGTAGACTCTGATGTCATCCGCGGCTGGATGGAGAGTATGATGGATAAAGGAAACAATGCTGCGACTGTCAACAGAAGACTCTCTGCGTTGCGTTCCCTTTATCGTTTTGCCTTAGCTCGACACTTGGTGGGTGCCGACCCGGCTCGGCGCGTCGAGGGCCCCCGGCAGACAAAGCCCCTGCCGCAGTTCTTGAAAGAGAATGAGATGGACCGGCTGCTGGACGAAGGTGCCTGGGGGGCGGAATATAAGGATGTTCGCGCGCGAACTATTATATTGACGTTCTATACGACAGGTATGCGACTGGCGGAACTGGTGGGGTTGGACGATACCGCTTTAGACTTCGTCAATCACCAGCTGAAAGTGACTGGCAAGGGCAACAAGCAGCGCATCATTCCGTTTGGCGAAGAGCTGGAAAGGTGTCTGCGTAATTTCATCTCACAGCGCAACCGAGAGGTGGAAAGGTTGGATGAAAGGGCGCTGTTTCTCTCGGAGAGAGGTGTGCGGATGACACCCGCGCAGGTGCGTGCAGAGGTGCATGTGCATCTGGCACAGGTGAGCACACTGAAGAAACTGTCGCCTCATGTGCTCAGACATACCTTTGCCACAGCCATGCTCAACCACGGTGCAGGAATAGAAAGTGTAAGACGGCTGCTTGGCCACGAGAGTGTCTCTACGACAGAGATCTACACTCATACGACTTTTGAGCAGCTCAAGCGAGTATATCACGATGCCCATCCCAGGGCTGGAGTCTAACCTTTTAATATGGAGGTAACTATGGAAATTATGATTCAGTCGATTCATTTCGACGCTACCGAGAAGTTACAGGCGTTCATCGACAAGAAGGTCGCCAAGTTGGAGAAATCGTTTGAGGATATTCAGAAAGTAGAGGTGCAATTGAAAGTTGTGAAACCTGCCACTGCCTTAAATAAGGAGACCAGCATCACGGCAACTGTCCCTGGGGGCAAGCCGCTCTTCGTGACGAAGACCTGTGATTCCTTTGAGGAGGGCGTTGATGCTTGCGTAGACGCCATGCGGGTGCAACTGGAGAAATTCAAGGAGAAAATAAGAAAACATTAAAAATTTTCCCTGAAATATTTGCGGGAATAAAAAATATGTCGTATCTTTGCAGCCGTTTTACAACGAATCCATAAATCGCCTGACGGCTGCAAGGATTTGCCTCTTTAGCTCAGTTGGCCAGAGCACGTGATTTGTAATCTCGGGGTCGTTGGTTCGAATCCGACAAGAGGCTCCTCTTGAGGATGAGGTAGAAACAGTTTATTGATACAAAGGGTGGTTACCAGAGTGGCCAAATGGGGCAGACTGTAAATCTGCTGGCTCTTGCCTTCGGTGGTTCGAATCCATCACCACCCACATTGATCCGAAGTTCGGATATGCGGAAATAGCTCAGTTGATAGAGCACTAGCCTTCCAAGCTGGGGGTCGCGGGTTTGAGCCCCGTTTTCCGCTCAGAGATTTTTGCTGTAATAGCTCAGTGGTAGAGCACTTCCTTGGTAAGGAAGAGGTCCTGAGTTCAACTCTCAGTTACAGCTCTCCTTCGTGGCCTAATGATGAGGTACAGAAGAAAAACGGAATCTTTCACTGATTATTTAATTTATTATAATAAAAAAGTAAAGCTATGGCTAAAGAGACGTTCGTGCGCACCAAACCGCATGTTAACATTGGTACAATTGGTCACGTTGACCACGGTAAGACAACTCTGACCGCTGCTATTTCTCTCGTACTTCACAATCGTCTGGGTACAGGTGAGGATGTCAAGTCTTTCGATCAGATTGATAACGCCCCCGAGGAGAAAGAGCGTGGTATCACCATCAACTCTTCTCACATTGAGTATGAGACCGAGAAGCGTCACTATGCCCACGTTGACTGTCCGGGTCACGCTGACTATGTGAAGAACATGGTTACTGGTGCTGCTCAGATGGACGGTGCTATTCTTGTGGTTGCTGCTACTGACGGTCCTATGCCTCAGACCCGTGAGCACGTGCTGCTCGCCCGTCAGGTTAACGTTCCCCGTCTGGTGGTGTTCTTGAACAAGTGCGATGACGATGAGGTTGATGAGGAAATGATTGACCTTGTGAAGATGGACGTTCAGGACCTGCTGACTTCTTATGGCTATGAGGAGGATTCTCCTATCATCGCTGGTTCGGCCCTCGGTGCACTGAATGGTGTTGCCAAGTGGGAGGATACCGTGATGGAGCTGATGAACACTGTTGATGAGTGGATTCAGGAGCCCGAGCGCGAAGTTGACAAGCCTTTCTTGATGCCTGTTGAGGATGTGTTCTCAATCACAGGTCGTGGTACCGTAGCTACTGGTCGTATTGAGACTGGCCGTTGCAAGGTCGGTGACGAGGTTCAGCTGCTCGGTCTCGGTGAGGACAAGAAGTCTACCATCACTGGAGTTGAGATGTTCCGCAAGATTCTTGAGGAAGGTGAAGCTGGTGACAACGTAGGTCTGCTGCTCCGTGGTATCGATAAGGCAGAGGTTCGTCGTGGTATGGTTGTTGTGCACCCGGGTGCCATTACTCCTCACGATCACTTCAAGGCTTCTATCTACGTACTGAAGAAGGAAGAGGGTGGCCGTCACACTCCGTTCGGCAACAAGTATCGTCCTCAGTTCTACCTCCGCACGATGGACTGCACCGGTGAGATTTCTCTTCCCGAGGGTGTAGACATGGTGATGCCTGGTGACAACGTAGAGATCGAGGTTACTCTGATCTATCGTGTAGCCCTGAACGAGGGTCTTCGCTTCGCTATCCGTGAGGGTGGTCGCACCGTAGGCTCTGGTCAGATCACTGCCATCCTTCCCGACGTGAAGGAGTAATCTGAAGGGTCACACCTAACAATACAAGCCTCCGCGATTGCGGTTGCGGAGGCTTACTTACGGGTTTAGCTCAGTTGGTAGAGCACTGGTCTCCAAAACCAGGTGTCGAGAGTTCGAGTCTTTCAACCCGTGCCAAAAAGAAGATAATATGTTTAAGAAATTTGTCAATTATTGCAAGGCATGTTACAACGAACTTGCGCATAAGACTACTTGGCCAACACGTGGTGAACTTACCCACAGAGCAGTGATTGTATTATCTGCTTCCCTTGTCATTGCTGTTGTGGTGTTCCTGATGGATCTCGTGTTCAAGAATCTCATGGGTATTGTTTATCCTGGTTAATTGTTCAAAGAAATGACTGCTACAGGTAAAAATTGGTATGTACTGCGTGCTGTGAGCGGCAAGGAGGCCAAGTTGAAGGAATACATCGAGGCCGAGATGAAGTTCAACACGTTGCTTGCTGATCATGTTTCTCAGGTGTTGATACCGTTGGAGAAGCATGCTACCGTGCGTAACGGTAAACGGGTAGAGAAAGAGAAAATCTCACTACCTGGTTACGTTTTCGTGCAGGCCGAGCTTGTGGGTGATGTGGCGGTGACGCTGCGTTTCATGCCCAACTGCTTGGGTTTCCTTGGAGGTCTGGATAATCCCACCCTGGTTCCCCAATCACAGATCAATCGCATGATCGGAGCTGCCGAGGAGAGCGAGATCGACAATGAAGTGTCGATTCCCTATGTGCTCGACGAGACAGTTAAGGTTACGGATGGTCCGTTCTCAGGTTTCGAAGGTGTGATCGAAGAGATTAACACTGAGAAGCGCAAACTGAAGGTGATGGTCAAGATCTTCGGTCGTAAAACACCGTTGGAACTCGGTTTTATGCAAGTTGAAAAAGTAGCGGAGTAACTGTTACGGGTTCTTCGTGCTTTTATACTTTTCAATTATTTTAATTAAGAAAAAATGGCTAAAGAAGTTGCTGGATTAATCAAGTTACAGATTAAAGGTGGCGCTGCAAATCCTTCCCCACCCGTAGGCCCTGCATTGGGTTCCAAGGGTATCAATATCATGGGATTCTGCAAGGAGTTCAACGCCCGTACCCAGGATAAGGCTGGTAAGGTATTACCGGTTGTTATCACTTACTACGCAGACAAGTCTTTCAGCTTTGTCATCAAGACTCCTCCTGCTGCTGTGCAGTTGATGGAAGCTGCCAAAGTGAAGGGCGGTTCTGGTCAGCCTAACCGCAAGAAGGTCGGTTCTGTCACTTGGGAACAGGTGAAGGCGATTGCCGAGGACAAGATGGCCGACTTGAATTGCTTTACGGTAGAGAGTGCCATGCGTCTTATCGCAGGTACAGCCCGTAGTATGGGTATCACTGTAAAAGGGGACTTCCCTGAATAATTATAAACTTCAATTTAAGTAAGTAAAATGAGTAAACTGACAAAAAATCAGAAATCAGTAGCTGAGAAGGTTGAAGCAGGGAAGGTCTATACGTTGAAGGAAGCTGCCGCTCTGGTGAAGGATATTACCACCACCAAGTTTGATGCATCTGTAGACGTAGACGTGCGTTTGGGTGTTGATCCGCGTAAGGCCAACCAGATGGTACGTGGCGTTGTGTCACTGCCTAATGGTACTGGTAAGATAACACGCGTGCTTGCTCTCTGTACTCCCGATCAGGAAGAGGCTGCCAAGGCAGCTGGTGCTGATTATGTTGGTCTCGATGAATATATCGAAAAGATCAAAGGCGGATGGACTGATGTTGATGTGATCATCACGATGCCATCTTGCATGGGTAAGGTAGGTCCTCTGGGTCGAGTTCTCGGTCCCCGTGGCTTGATGCCTAACCCCAAGAGTGGAACTGTGACCATGGATGTTGCCAAGGCAGTTCAGGATGTGAAGCAGGGTAAGATTGACTTCAAGGTCGACAAGGCCGGTATTATCCATACCTCTATCGGTAAGGTTTCTATGACCCCCGAGCAGATCTATGGCAATGCCAAGGAGTTTATCAATACTGTGGTGCGTCTGAAGCCGGCTGCCGCCAAGGGCACATACCTCAAGAGTATCTTTATTTCGAGCACAATGAGTAAGGGTATCAAGATTGATCCTAAATCAGTTGAATAACTCTAAAAGTTTGGAAAAATGAAGAAAGAAGTAAAAGATACTATCATCGTTGAACTTGGTCAGAAGCTGAAGGACTATCCTCACTTCTACCTGGTAGATGTTACCGGGCTGAATGCTGAGAAGACAAGTGACCTTCGCCGCAAGTGTTTCAAGCAGGAGATTAAGATGGTTGTTGTGAAGAACAAGCTTCTCCACAAGGCTTTCGAGGCTTCTGATGTTGATTTCTCTGGACTTTATGGTGCCTTAAAGGGTAATACGGCTGTCCTGTTTTCTCAGACTGCCAACCTTCCTGCCAAGCTCCTGCAGGACAAGGATATCGTGAAGGCTGGCGTTCCTGCCTTGAAGGCAGCCTACGCTGAGGAAGGCATCTATGTTGGTGCCAACTGTCTCGATGAACTTGCCTCTATCAAGAGCAAGAACGAGGTTATTGCAGATATCGTCGCTCTGTTGCAGTCTCCTGCAAAGAACGTTGTTTCTGCTCTCCAGTCAGGTGCAAACACCATTCACGGTGTGCTTAAGACTTTAGGCGAGCGTCCTGAGTAAATATTAAAGTCAAGAATAAATTTTAACGAATAAAACAAAATTTTAGAATAAAATGGCAGACGTAAAAGCTATTGCAGAAGAGTTAGTAAATCTTACTGTTAAGGAAGTTAATGAGTTGGCAACAGTCCTGAAGGACGAGTATGGTATTGAGCCTGCTGCTGCAGCTGTTGCAGTTGCTGGCCCTGCAGCCGCCGGTGGTGCTGCTCCTGCAGCTGAGGAGAAGACCTCTTTCGATGTAGTTCTCACTGACGTAGGTGCTACCAAGCTCCAGGTGGTGAAGGCTGTGAAAGAGGCTTGTGGTCTTGGTCTGAAGGAAGCTAAGACTCTTGTTGAGAGCGCTCCCGCTACCATCAAGGAGGGTATCTCTAAGGACGAGGCTGAGAGCCTGAAGAAGGCTATCGAAGAGGCCGGTGCCAAGGTTGAGCTCAAGTAATTTAGTTGTTAGACATTAGCAACTGACTGTTGGTCTATCTGTTAGGCCAACAGTTTTATTGCTCAATACCTAACATACATCCATAATGGTTAGGATTTGCCCAGTCGGTGAGTCCTAGCCTTTTTGTGTCTCTATAGACATTTTCGCTTCAAAGTCTGTTGACTTTAAGGTATTAGGACCAACATTTTTATTTATGTCAAACGTTATCAATAACAGAGTAAATTTTGCCAGCGTTTCAAATCCGTATCCCTATCCGGATTTCCTCGACGTTCAGCTCAAGTCGTTCCGCGACTTCCTGCAATTGGACACACCACCTGAGGAACGCAAGAACGACGGCTTGTACAGGGTTTTCGCTGAGAATTTCCCTATCACCGACACACGTAACAATTTCGTTCTTGAGTTCTTGGACTACTATATTGATCCGCCGCGCTACACCATTGATGAGTGTCTGGAGCGGGGACTCACTTATAGCGTACCCTTGAAGGCCAAGATGAAACTATATTGCACGGATCCTGACCACGAAGACTTCGGTACATTCGTACAGGATGTGTTCCTTGGAACCATCCCGTATATGACGGAGAACGGCACATTTGTGATCAATGGTGCCGAGCGTGTGGTCGTGGCTCAGCTGCATCGTTCACCTGGCGTATTCTTTGGTCAGGGCGTTCATGCTAACGGCACTGTGCTTTACAGCGCACGCATCATTCCGTTCAAGGGCTCTTGGATCGAGTTTGCTACTGATATCAATAACGTGATGTATGCTTACATCGACCGTAAGAAGAAATTGCCCGTTACCACCATGCTCCGTGCCATTGGCTTCGAGAGCGATAAGGATATTCTCCAGATTTTTGATCTCGCCGAGGAAGTGAAGGTCAACAAGAAGAACCGCCGTGAGCTCGTTGGTCGCAAGTTGGCTGCTCGTGTGCTAAAGAGCTGGAATGAAGACTTCGTGGATGAGGATACCGGTGAGGTGGTAACCGTTGAGCGTAACGACGTGATCTTGGAGCGTGAGACAGTTATCTCAGAGGAGAATTTCGACGATATCCTCGACAGTGGAACCTCTACAGTACTTGTTCACAAGGACGCCGAGGCTGCCAGCAAATATGAGATGATATTCAACACTCTTGCCAAGGATCCCAGCAACTCTGAGATCGAGGCCGTGCGTTATATCTATCGTCAGTTGCGCAATGCCGATCCTGCTGATGACGTTAGTGCCCGTGAGGTGTTCCAGAACCTCTTTTTCTCCGACAAGCGCTACGACTTGGGAGAAGTGGGTCGTTACCGCATCAATAAGAAGTTGGGCGAAGACATCAGCATGGACACTCGTGTGCTGACCCGCGAGGACATCATCGAGATTATCAAGTATCTCATCAAGCTGGTCAACTCCAATGCTACGGTCGACGATATCGACCATCTTTCCAACCGTCGCGTGCGCACCGTGGGTGAGCAGCTGGCCAACCAGTTCTCCATCGGACTGGCCCGTATGAGCCGTACCATTCGCGAGCGTATGAACGTGCGCGACAACGAGGTGTTCACACCCACCGACCTGATCAACGCCAAGACGATCTCGAGCGTTATCAACTCATTCTTCGGTACCAACCCGCTGAGCCAGTTCATGGACCAGACCAATCCGTTGGCCGAGGTAACCCACAAGCGTCGTCTGTCTGCCCTTGGTCCTGGTGGACTGTCGCGTGAGCGTGCCGGATTCGAGGTTCGTGACGTACACTATACTCATTATGGCCGTCTGTGCCCCATCGAGTCGCCTGAAGGCCCGAACATCGGTCTGATTTCATCGCTCTGCGTTTATGCCACCATCAATGAGCTCGGCTTCATCGAGACCCCCTATCGCAAGGTAGGCAACAAACAGGTTGACATGAAGAACGAGGATGTGGTTTACCTCACGGCAGAGGAAGAGGACGGCAAGCTCATTGCCCAGGGTAACGCTCCGTTGAAGGAAGATGGTACCTTTATCCGCAGCTTTGTACACTGTCGTCTGGCCGCAGACTTCCCCGTGGTGGATCCTGATGAGGTGACGCTCATGGATGTATCGCCCCAGCAGATTGCTTCAGTAAGTGCCAGTCTCATCCCGTTCCTTGAGCATGATGACGGTCACCGTGCACTGATGGGATGTAACATGATGCGCCAGGCTGTGCCTTTGCTTCACAACGATGCTCCTATCGTGGGAACGGGCCTTGAGAAACAAGTGTGTGAAGACAGCCGCACCATGATCACCGCAGAGGGTGAGGGTGTTATCGACTATGTTGACGCTACTACCATCCGCGTGCTCTACGACCGCACCGAAGACGAGGAATTTGTGAGCTTCGAGCCGGCCATGAAGGAGTATCGTATTCCCAAGTTCCGCCGCACCAACCAAAACATGACCATCGACCTGCGCCCCATCTGCAGCAAAGGTCAGCGTGTGAAAAAGGGCGATATCCTTACCGAGGGTTATGCCACTGAGAACGGTGAGCTGGCTCTGGGCCGTAACCTGCTGGTGGCTTATATGCCTTGGAAGGGTTACAACTATGAGGACGCCGTGGTGATCTCTGAGCGTATGGTACGCGAGGACGTGCTTACTTCGGTACACGTTGACGAGTATTCACTCGATGTGCGCGAGACCAAGCGTGGCATGGAGGTGTTTACCAACGATATTCCCAATGTCAGCGAAGAGGCCACAAAGGATCTTGACGACAACGGTATCATCCGTGTGGGTGCCCGTGTAGAGCCGGGTGACATCATGATTGGTAAGATTTCGCCCAAGGGCGAGAGCGATCCCTCACCCGAGGAGAAACTGCTGCGCGCCATCTTTGGCGACAAGGCTGGTGACGTGAAGGACTCTTCGCTCAAGGCCAACCCCTCACTCAGCGGTGTGGTCATCGACAAGAAGCTCTTTGCACGTGCCGAGAAGACCCGCGACTCCAAGAAGCAGGATAAGATTCTGCTTCAGAAGATCGACGAGGAGTATGAGGCCAAGAGCCACGAGCTCAAGCAGATGCTCGTTGACAAGCTCCTTACCCTCACCGACGACAAGTCGTCAGAGGGCGTGAAAGACTATACCGGTGCCGAGATCATCACCAAGGGCAGCAAGTTCACTGTTGCCACACTGATGAACCTCGAATACGACGGTATTGAGAGCAACGGCTGGACCAATGACGACCATACCAACAGCCTCATCCAGATGCTGATCATGAACTTCATTCGCAAGGACAAGCAGCTGGCTGCCGAGCAGAACCGCCGTAAGTTTGCCATCACCATCGGTGACGAGCTGCCCTCTGGTGTGCTCAAGATGGCCAAGGTCTACATTGCCAAGAAGCGTAAGATTCAGGTGGGCGACAAGCTTGCCGGTCGTCACGGTAACAAGGGTATCGTATCGAAGATCGTGCGCATGGAAGACATGCCGTTCCTCGAGGACGGCCGTCCTGTAGACCTGGTGCTCAACCCGATGGGTGTGCCTTCGCGTATGAACCTCGGTCAGATCTTCGAGGCCATCCTTGGTGCTGCCGGTAAGAAAATGGGCATCAAGTTTGCCACCCCGATCTTCGACGGTGCCAAGCTTGACGACCTCAAGGAGTGGACCGACAAGGCCGGCCTGCCACACCTCTGCTCGACCTATATCTACGATGGCGAGACCGGTGAGCGTTTCGACCAGCCTGCCACAGTGGGTATCACCTACTTCCTCAAGTTAGGACACATGGTGGAGGACAAGATGCACGCCCGTTCCATCGGCCCGTACTCGCTCATCACCCAGCAGCCGCTCGGTGGTAAGGCCCAGTTCGGCGGTCAGCGTTTCGGAGAGATGGAAGTCTGGGCCCTTGAGGGCTTCGGCGCAAGCCACATCCTGCAAGAGATGCTCACCATCAAGAGTGACGATGTCACCGGCCGCTCTAAAGCCTACGAGGCCATTGTCAAGGGCGATCCCATGCCCACGCCTGGCATCCCCGAGTCGCTCAATGTGCTCCTCCATGAGCTCCGCGGCCTTGGACTGAGCGTGAAGTTGGATTAATAAGAATAGCGAAAAGTTAGAAATATGGCTTTCAAAAAAGATACAAAGGTAAAGACTAATTTCACGAAGATTACCATTAGTCTCGCTTCTCCCGAGGAGATTAAGGAAAATTCGTATGGTGAGGTTACCAAGCCTGAGACCATCAATTATCGTACATACAAGCCAGAGCGTGACGGTCTCTTCTGCGAGAAGATCTTCGGTCCCACCAAGGACTATGAGTGCGCCTGTGGCAAGTACAAGCGCATCCGTTACAAGGGTATTGTCTGCGACCGATGCGGCGTGGAGGTCACCGAGAAGAAGGTGCGTCGTGAGCGCAGCGGTCATATCGAGCTCGTTGTGCCAGTGGCACACATCTGGTATTTCCGCTCGTTGCCCAACAAGATTGGCTATCTGCTGGGTCTGCCTACCAAGAAACTCGACGCCGTCATCTACTACGAGAAGTATATCGTCATTCAGCCCGGCGTTCTTGCCGGTGCCAAGGATGCCGAAGGCGTGGAGGATCTCAACGGATCGCACAAGTTCGACCTGCTCTCTGAGGAAGAATACTTCGACATCATCGACAGCAAGGTAGACCCCAACAACGACCTGCTCGACGATGCTGACCCCAGCAAGTTCATCGCCAAGATGGGTGCCGAGGCTATCCTCGACCTGCTGGGCGACATCGATCTCGATGGTCTGAGCTACGAGTTGCGCGATCGTGCCAACAACGACTCCAGCCAGATGCGTAAGACCGAGGCCCTCAAGCGCCTGCAGGTGGTAGAGGCCTTCCGCAGCTCTACGGAGTTCAACAAGCCCGAGTGGATGATCATGAAGATTATTCCTGTCATCCCGCCCGAGTTGCGCCCGCTGGTGCCCCTGGACGGTGGCCGCTTCGCTACCTCCGACCTCAACGACCTCTATCGTCGTGTCATCATCCGCAACAACCGCCTCAAGCGACTCGTCGAGATCAAGGCTCCCGAGGTCATCCTGCGCAACGAGAAGCGTATGCTCCAGGAGGCTGTCGACAGCCTCTTCGACAACAGCCGTAAGGCCAGTGCTGTGAAGAGCGAGTCGAACCGTCCCCTGAAGTCACTCTCTGACTCACTCAAGGGTAAGCAGGGTCGCTTCCGTCAGAACCTGCTGGGTAAGCGTGTAGACTATTCGGCCCGTTCGGTAATCGTCGTTGGCCCCGAGCTCAACATGGGTGAGTGCGGTCTGCCTAAGCTCATGGCCGCAGAGCTCTACAAGCCTTTCGTTATCCGTAAGCTCATCGAGCGCGGTATCGTGAAGACCGTCAAGAGTGCCAAGAAGATTGTCGACCGTCGCGAGCCCGTCATCTGGGATATCCTCGAGAACGTCATGAAGGGTCATCCCGTACTTCTGAACCGTGCTCCTACGCTCCACCGTCTGTCGGTAATGGCTTTCCAGCCCAAGCTCATCGAGGGCAAAGCCATCCAGCTGCACCCGCTGGCTTGTACACCGTTCAACGCCGACTTCGACGGCGACCAGATGGCCATCCACCTGCCGCTGAGCAATGAGGCTGTGCTCGAGGCGCAGATCCTGATGCTGCAGAGCCACAACATCCTCAACCCTGCCAATGGTGCCCCAGTCACCGTGCCCTCGCAGGACATGGTGCTCGGTCTGTACTATATCACCAAGATTCGTCCCGGTGCCAAGGGCGAAGGTCTCACCTTCTATGGTCCCGAAGAAGCCATCATTGCCTTCAACGAGGGCCGTTGCGACGAGCATGCCCAGGTGAAGTGTGTCGTCGACGACGTGATAGACGGCAAGCCCGTGCGCCACATGGTCGAGACCTCCATCGGTCGTATCATTGTCAACGAGATTATTCCTTACGAGACAGGTTTCTTCAACGGTATCATCTCCAAGAAGTCGCTTCGCGGCCTCATCGCCGATGTCATCAAGACCGTAGGTATGGCTCGCGCCTGCTCGTTCCTCGACGGTGTGAAGAACCTCGGTTACCGCATGTCATACGCGGCCGGTCTGTCGTTCAACCTCGATGATATCATCGTGCCTACCGAGAAGGCAGAGATCGTGCAGAAGGGTCAGAACGAGGTCGATGAGGTGACAGCCAACTTCGACATGGGTCTTATCACCGACAAGGAGCGTTACAACCAGGTGATCGATGCCTGGACACACGTCAACGACAACCTCAAGAAGGCTGTGATGAAGCACATGACCGAAGACGACCAGGGCTTCAACGCCGTGTATATGATGCTCGACTCCGGAGCCCGTGGCTCGGCCGACCAGATTGCACAGCTTGCCGGTATGCGTGGCCTCATGGCCAAGCCGCAGAAAGCCGGTGCCGAGGGTAACTCCATCATCGAGAATCCTATTCTGAACAACCTGAAGGAAGGTATGTCGGTGCAGGAATACTTCATCGCCTCTCACGGTGCCCGTAAGGGTCTTGCTGACACGGCCATGAAGACTGCCGATGCCGGATACCTCACACGTCGTCTTGTCGATGTGTCGCACGACGTGATCATCAACGAGGAAGACTGTGGCACACTGCGCGGTCTTGAGTGCCGTGCCCTCAAAGATGGCGACGAGGTGATCTCTACGCTCTCTGAGCGCATCCTCGGACGTGTGTCGGTTCACGATGTCATCAATCCGCATACCAGCGAGATTATCGTCAACGCCGGTGAAGAGATCACCGAAGACAAGGCCAAGGCCATCGAGGATGCCCAGGTCGAGGTCGTTGAGATTCGTTCGGTGCTCACCTGTGAGAGCAAGAAGGGCGTATGCCGCAAGTGCTATGGTCGTAACCTCGCCACCTCGAAGATGGTGCAGATGGGTGAGGCCGTGGGTGTCATCGCCGCACAGGCCATCGGTGAGCCCGGTACACAGCTCACCCTCCGTACCTTCCACTCGGGTGGTGTGGCCGAGAACGCTGCAGCCAATGCCAGCATCAAGGCCAAGTACGATGCCAAGCTCCGCTTCGACGGACTGCGCACCGTGCCTTTCCTCGACAAGAGCGGTGAGACCGAGGTGCAGTGCCAGAAGGTGGTGAGCCGACTTGCTGAGGTGCAGTTTGTAGACCCCAACACCGACATCGTGCTCGCAACCCTCAACGTGCCCTACGGCAGCTCGCTGTTCTTCAAGAACGACGACAAGGTCAAAAAGGGCGACGTGGTATGTAAGTGGGACCCCTTCAACGCCGTTATCGTCAGCGAGTTTGCAGGTACCCTGCGTTTCCGCAACGTCATCGAAGGCCTCACCTTCAAGGCCGAGACTGATGAGACCTCGGGTATGACCGAGCGTATCATCATCGAGTCGCGCGACCACAACACCATTCCTATGGTCGACATCGTAGATGCGGCCGGACAGGTGCAGGGCACTTATAGCTTCCCTGTGGGTGGTCATATCTCGAGCATCGAGGACGGCCAGACCATCGACACCGGTACCACGCTTGTGCGTATCCCGCGTTCTGTGTTCAGCGCCGGTGGTATCACCGGTGGTCTGCCCCGTGTGACCGAGCTCTTCGAGGCCCGCAACCCGTCTAACCCTGCCGTGGTATCCGAGATCGACGGTGAGGTGACCATGGGTAAGCTCAAACGAGGCAACCGCGAGATCGTCATCACCTCCAAGACAGGTGAGCAGCGCAAATACCTCGTTCCGCTGTCACGTCAGATCCTCGTGCAGGAGCACGATGCCGTGCGTGCCGGAACGGCCCTCTCTGACGGCGAGATCACTCCGGGCGACATCCTCGCCATCGAGGGTCCCACCGCCGTGCAGGAGTACATCGTCAACGAGGTGCAGAACGTTTACCGTCTGCAGGGTGTGAAGATCAACGACAAGCACTTCGAGATTATCGTCCGTCAGATGATGCTCAAGGTGCGCATCGACGATCCGGGCGACACTACCTTCCTCGAGCAGCAGCTCGTCGACAAACTCGACTTCGCCGAGGAGAACGACCGTATCTGGGGTAAGAAGGTAGTCATCGACGAAGGTGACTCCGAAACGCTCCACAAGGGACAGATTGTTTCCGCCCGTAAGCTGCGCGACGAGAACTCCAGTCTCAAGCGTCGTGATCTACGCCCCGTACAGGTGCGTGATGCAGTGGCCGCTACCTCCACCCAGATCCTCCAGGGTATCACCCGTGCCGCTCTTGGTACCAAGAGCTTCATGAGCGCCGCCTCCTTCCAGGAGACCACCAAGGTGCTCAACGAAGCCGCCATCCGTGGTAAGGTCGATCATCTCGAAGGCATGAAGGAGAATGTGATCTGCGGACACCTCATCCCAGCAGGTACAGGTATGCGCCAGTGGGACAAGGTCATCGTAGGCTCGAAAGAAGAATACGAGCGCATGGAAGCCAACAAGAAGAATGTGCTCGACTACGCCAATCAGGTACCAGCCGAGTAATCAATCCTCCCAATAAAACGGTAAAAACGCAATCCTTACACATGTAAGGGTTGCGTTTTTTTGTGTCCCTTGCTTGTATATCGACACATGGCCATAGTTTCCTGGCCTATCTCGGTTGCGTGAGCGATACTGTTTCTTTGTGTGTGTCTGATCGACGACACCAAAAAAGGGACCTGTCGATTTAGACAAGTCCCGAGAAGTTTGTAGTTTTAGGTGCTCAAACTTAAAACGTACAAAAATGCTTCTTACAAAGGAACAAATTTCTGAGCAAATGCGCAAGCATGCCGAGAAGAAAAATGGTCTTCACGATTTGATGGAGATTATGCTTGAGAGTATGATGGTCGCTGAACGCGGCGAGTTTCTGTCTGAGAATCCGGGCAATAAGGGTAACGGATATCGGCCTGGGCACAGTTACGGTCAAGGTAAAAAGCTTGAGTTCCGCATCCCTCGCGACCGTTACGGCAACTTCCATCCTCAGATACTGGCCATTCTGCGCGACCAAGAGGAGGAATGCGACCGCCTGGCCGGAGTTCTTTATACAAAGGGGCTTACGCAGGATCAAGTGGGCGATGTGTTCGAACAGATATACGGCGAGCACTACTCGAAGTCAAGCGTGAGCCGCATGGTTGAGTGCGTCCGCACACAGGTCAGCGCTTGGCTGGAGCGAGGTCTTGAGTCGTACTATCCAGTGGTGTTCCTGGACTGCGTGCACATCAAGGTACACCGCAAGCGGTCGGTGTCAAGCGAGGCTTTCTATGTTGCGCTTGCCGTGACCGAAGAAGGCACACGTGAAGTCATCTATATCGGCAACATGCCGGTGGAGAGCGCTACCGGATGGGGAGAGATATTCGATACCCTCAAGGATAGAGGACTTCAACGAGTGGGACTAATGGTTGCTGACGGCATCAAGGGTCTTGACACGGTCTTGGGTGAGAAGTTCCCTGGCACACCCTTGCAGCGATGCGTAACCCACCTCAAACGCAATATGTTCGCCAAGGTCCGTCATGGCGACAAGGCCGCTCTCGCAGCCGACCTGCGCGATATCTTCCGAACGGGACAGCGGGACTACACCATAGAGATTGCATGGTCAAAGTGGCAGGACATGTGCGACCGCTGGGGCAAAGACTACCGGTCTATACGGCTTCTGCGCGACAATGTAGACTACAAGGCTTACATGACATATCTCAACTACGTTCCAGAGATACAGGCAATGATATACACCACCAACTGGATTGAACGGCTCAACCGGGACTTTCGCAGGGTGACACGTATGAGAACCGCCATGCCAAACGAAGAGTCCGTGCTTACTCTGATGGGGAGCGTAGCCATGGACCACAAGGCCTTCGACAGGGTTTTACCCAACATCACCGCTGACAGGGACCTTTTCCCCGACTGACGGCAAAGGTTTTCTTTGTGGAACGACCCTCTGGATACCGTGGAACCGCCTCAGACGAAGCGGCTCCAGTAGTCCAACTGTCTATAGTGTGGACGCAGCCGTGTTGCTGGTGGGTTACTTCTCAGCAGAGTCCGTTTCCTCGTCCGGATGCACTACAAAATCACAATTTTTTCGCCATCAAACAATGGCTATGACATAAAATCATTATATTTGCATCGTCATCTGAGGTCTACAGGCTTGAGTGAACTCACCTCAGACACACTCTGTGAAACACTACCACAATGGCAGGAAACCCTATTCGAGGTAACGGAACGAACTTGAATAGCCCTCAGCAAGACGATAGGGGCGGGGTTAATACCTCTGCAGTCAGTGCGTCTACACCGTGCTGGGGCACCCGTAACGCCCTTAATTTGCTATTCTTCGGGCAGAAGGGCGGAATGATTTTATATAGAACTATTTTATGGTTCTATATAGAATCATTT
>JBHAFS010000009.1:0-12962 GCA_041856205.1 Prevotella sp. | reverse complement strand
GTCAGACCCGCCTGCGGGTCTCAAATATCATTTACCTATACAGAGTCAAGCAATTATTCGCGGGAAACTAATTGTTGAAAATGCAGATTATGATTATCCGCATATAACGTAAACTAGTTGTCTGGAACCCAGTTAGACAAGGTTGCTGACAAGGTGGACATCAAGGTAGTGGAGCCGAAAGTTCTACCATGAGTCCATGTAGCCATTGCCAGCGCAGAGAGTCTGTTCTGGAATATGTACCATGGTATAAAGGAAGAATTCCGGGGCAACCGATATTTGGAGCGACGGGGTTGGCATGTCGTGAAAAGTCGTGAAAAGTCGATGCGCGGGCATCGGATGACGGGATGTGTTGTTGCAACGACTTTCCACGACACCGCACGACTTGCTGCGAAGATAACAGGCTACACAATGTCGTGAAAAGTCGATGCGAGGGCATCGGATGATGGGATGTGTTGTTGCAACGACTTTCCACGACACCGCACGACTTGTTGCCTGTGGCGCTGTGTGAGTGACAAGCGCTGAACAGCGCAAGACAAGAGAAATGGCAGGCTTAGAGCTGCTGGCTGATTCGCTCAGTAACACACCGCAGTCCATAGAAGTACCTGCGGCGAGTTTGGATGCGAAACAACAAAATTTGTATTTCACAAACAAGAGCGTGTGGGATGATTAGGTCTTCTCCGGCAAGCTGAACCGCGGGCCACGGCTGAACATAAGGTCAGCCGTGGCCCGTTGATTTATGGCGGGGCAATGAATGACCATTTCAAGTCATGGGTTACGTCTTTAAATCATGGGGTTACGTTTTCCTGCTGAGGGGCGCTCTTTTGCTCAAATTGCCGGTGTACAAAAGAGACATGCGCGTATTACGACGAAGCGAACGGGCTATTTGCCCTAGAAGATAGTCCTGTGATCGTACCCGATGCATAGCCCCCATCTCAACGCTGTTTCTTCACATCCGGCCGGCTGGCCCGGTTAGGGTTGTTGTTGTGGGTGCACAATAAATCGAACCGTTTGTCGTTTATTTATTCAACGAGACAATAACAATGAGACATCCACGCAAGACTTTCCTGTTGATGCTGGCCCTTCTCCCGGTCCTGAGCACAGACCTCAGGGCCCAGGGATGCAGTCCTGATGCCCTGCCGTGTGCTCCACGTGCCGAGCGCGACGTCAGGCCGTTGCCTTGCCAGACGCTGCCCGAGAGCATGGCCGATCCCAATTTTGAGCCGGTAGCCGAGCTGACCATCGAGAACCTGATGGCCGTGCTCGAGAAATATGAAGTGAAACATGCCAAGGTGGTGGCGGCGCAGGCCATCCTCGAGACCGGTTATTTCTCGAGCACGCTGTGCCAAGAGAGTCACAACCTCTTCGGACTGCGCCATCCCAGCGACGGCAGCTATTACACCTTCGACAACTGGGAGCAGTCGGTCAAGGCCTATGTCGACGATGTGCAGTACAAATATACGGGTGGCGACTACTACAGTTTCCTCAACCGCATTGGCTATGCCGAAGACCGGAAGTACACTGCCAAGGTGCGCAAGATAGCCAACCGCCTGTAGCCTTTCTTCCTTTCACTCGCTCATAGAATACGTATGTACGCTGGCACCATCCTGTGCCGACGGCAGGTAGTTGATGCCCCACCAGCACATCTGCAACAGGCAGAACGACACGATGAGCAGCCACTGTGCTGCCGTGGTGTGGTGCCGGTCGTAGCGGGTGAGGTGGATATAGATGAGGTAAGCAAACCAGGTGATGGCTGCCCATGTCTCCTTGGGATCCCACGACCAGTAGTGTCCCCACGCCTCTTTGGCCCACAAGGCACCCATGAGCATGCCCAGGGTGAGGAAGGCGAAGCCCACGTCGACGAGGTCGGCGGCCGACTGCCTGGCTGTGCCCTTGCCGTTGGGGGCACAGAGCTGATAGACGGCGATGAGGGTGGCGGCACCCAGCAGGGCATAGGCCATCATATAGACGATGACGTGCGGCGCGAACCACGGACTCTGCAAGGCGGGCATGAGCGTCTTGCTGTGGATCTCGGGCTTGAAGAGGTTGATGCACACGAACACCAGTGCCATGACGGTGCTGAAGGTGAGCATCCAGCGGTAGCGCCAGCGCCCATACACCAGCAAGCCGG
Organism: Prevotella sp.; assembly: GCA_041856205.1. GTDB lineage: Bacteria > Bacteroidota > Bacteroidia > Bacteroidales > Bacteroidaceae > Prevotella. Next base: position 10,834 of record JBHAFS010000009.1, on the reverse strand, counting down.
CCAGGGGCAGGAAGAAGCTGTACCACAGTCGTGTCTCGCCCATGGTGCGCAGGGGCGGTCGTTCGAGTGCCACCCATATCATGACGATGTATGCGCCAAAGACCGCCAGTCCGGCCACGGTGGCCACCTGTGCGGCTATCCTGCGGTCTCGCCAGGCCATGGCGGCGCCCGCGGCCCAGCAGAGCATGGCTGCCACGGCGAAATAGATAAAATAGTCCCAAACCATAATTTCTTGTATTGCTTTTCCTCATCGGGCTTCCGCCCGGTCAGTCTTCTTCTTTCTCTTTCTTGAAAAACAGTCCGATGGCTCCCACGGCCAGCAGGGCGATACCCGCGTACACCACCGGCAGCCAGGGGTCGGTCACCAGCTCCAGCACGCTGTAGGTGCTCCATCGTCCCATCTCTGTGTTGTAGCTGTACTGGTAGATTTTCCATCCCTCCACGGTGAGCGGCTTGTTCACCTCGATGGTGGCCTCCAGGTGTTTGCCGCTCTTGGTCATCACCTCCACCTCCGAGGCATAGCGCCGCGGCTCACGGGCAGGGATGGCCAGGCTGTAGCGCTGACCCAGTGCCACCATCTGCGGCGGCATCATATAGTTGCCACAGGCCACGATGCCTTCGCCCACCGCCTGTCCGGTGTGGGTGTCGGTGGCCCTTACCTTCAGCACGTCGTCGGCCCTGCGCTCCAGCACGGTGATGGTCCAGCCGCCAAGCCTACCGCGTGTCAGTGTGCTGTCGGCCGTCAGCGTGAGTGGGCGCCCCCCGTGCATGAGTGTCTGCCCCGTCTGGTTGTCGACGACGATAAACTTCGGGGGATACTCTTCGAGGATGAAGCGGTTGAGCTGGATGGCCAGCGACAGCTCCACGGTCTTGTTGTTTTCGTCGATGACGCGCCATTCGGGCTGTCCCTTCTCGCAGTACATCTTCACCCTTTGCATGTCGGCCGCCCCCAGCGTGCCGCAGACCAGCACGATGAACAGGCCCAGGTGACTGGTGGCCGCAGGCAGGCGACGCCACGAGAGGTGGGTCCACTGTCGGATGCCCACCAGTCCTACGGTGATCGCGATCCATAGGTAGACGAGCACGAAGGGCCAGAAACTCAGCATCCGGCTCAGTCCCAGCGCATCGGTGGGCTCGGTATTGGCGGCCACCTGGCGTGTCACGCCCATGATGATGGTCAGGGGCACGGCGTAGGCGAGGGCGGCGACGGCCGACCGCCACGACATCAGGTAGCGCACGACATACACCTTGTGGCGGCAGACGTAGGCGGTGGCGAGCAGGGCGACGATGAGGCCCAGCGTCACCAGGTTGACAGGCCAGGCGAAGACCTGCCAGGCCACCGGTCCGGTGGCCAGCTGCAGGGCAGCACCCACGGCGATGAGTCCCAGTCCGATGACGAAGCCCTCTTTCAGGCTCCACGGTTGTTTCCACATATCTATAATGCTGTTCGGTTGAGGTTTGACAACAGGTTGATGGTTACAAAAGTACGAAAAAGGAGGATTATATGGCGTAATCCTCCTTCGCTTTTCTCTTATTATTTTGTGGATTGCAGGCTTTTTGCCTGCGAAGGGCTTACATCGGAGTGGAGATGAAGCGCTTGTTCTGGCGGGCCTTTTCGATCCACTGCGGCACCACCTTGTTGAGGAACTGCTGCTTCTTGTCTTTCAGCTTCGCCATGTCGAGACCGATGTATCGCTGTGCCTTCTCCTTGGTCGAGAAGTCGGGCAGGGGGATGTCCTTCGTCCAGCCGTGCTGTGCGGTCACCCTCTGACACTCTAGCTGTGCGTCCTTGGCGTAGGTCATGGCATCGGCCAGCAGGCGCATCATCTCCTGCGGGGCGTGGAAGGCCGAGCCGTGGCCTGCCATGGCATAGTCCCAGCGCCACTGGCTCTTGCGGATGTGGTTCAGGGCCTTCTCCATCTGCGGCTCCGTAGCCCCATGCTTCCATGCGAACTCAGCGTAGAGGTGGGCGCGGGCCAGTTCGTTGTCCACCTTGATGGCAAAGTCGTAGACCTTCTTCTGCCGCTCGATGACGTTCTGCCTGAGCGTCTCGGCATCCTGCCGGTGGCAGGTCTGGCAGGTGCGGTCGATGTTGGCCAGCGGACTCATGATGTGGTGGTCGGTATATTTCACGCCTCCCTCCTGCAGGTACGGCATGTGGCAGTCGGCGCACGACACACCGCGCTGGGCATGGATGCCCTGCAGCGACATCTCGTAGTCGGGGTGCTGGGCCTTGAGGATCTTGGCTTTCGACAGCGGGTGGATATAGTCGTAGAACCCAATGCTGTCGTAGTAGGCCTCGGCATCCTCGCAGGTCAGTCCCTTGTCCTGCGGGAACGTCAGGTGGTTGTGGTTGTCTTTCTGGAAATAGTATTCCGTATGGCACTGGGCGCATACCAGCGACCGCATCTGCTGGTGCGTGGCCGCCTTGACATTGAAGCCGCGGCGTGCCCCTGCCTCGTAGAGGGCTGGGCGTGCGGGCTTGAGGTCCATGGTGCGAGCGTCGTGGCAGTCGGAGCAGCCCACGGAGTTGACCACCTCCGAGCCCCAGTCGCTCCATTTGGCACCGTAGAAATTGTCGATGCCCTTCTCACGCATCAGGCGCGGCACGTCCGGACTCTTGCAGGTCCAGCAGGTACCGGGCTGCATGTCGGTATCGCCGTCGATGCCCGGGTTGCCGGTGCGCAGGATCTTGCGCAGGTCGTCGATGCAATGACGGTGTCCGCGCGGCGTGTTATACTCCCGCGAGAAGGCATAGCCGGCCCAGTTGATGACGTAGGCGGGGCTCTGCGCCAGCACGTCTTTTTCCTGCGAGCCGTTGTAGACGCTTTCGAAGGTCGTGTCCTCAGTCATCGACCAGGTCTGGTACTCGCGTGGAAAGTCCTGCGCAAATTTCTCGTTCTGTGCCACGATAGAGTCCTGCATCGGCGTGCGGCGGTTGTTGAACACGCTTACCACCTCGGCCCGGCGTTCGAGGAGCGACGAGCAGAGGAGTCCCAGCAGGAAGACGACGACGAGCGAGCCGCCGAAGAGCAGCCAGCCCTGCCATTTCTTTAATTGTCTTTCCATATCTTCTAGTGTTAGATTTTCACCTTATTATATTATTTGTTCACCATGCGCTGTATCCACTCTGGCACCGGCGAGGGGGGCAGAGGCACCTGGCTCTCGCCGTTGGGCGTGCTCGAGAGCGAGTTGGTGCCGCCGTGCGCCACCTGCCGGTGACAGTCCCAGCAAGCCATGCCGGCCCCGCGTTTCACCATCATATAGTTGATGCGGCCCGTCTTCACAAACTCGCTGTTGAGCTGTGTGTGGCAGCGTATGCAGTTGTCCATGATGACCTGCGCACTCATGGTCTCGGCCTTGATGACCTGCGGCTCGCTGTTGGTCACGAAGTAGGCCACATGCTTCATGCCGTCCACCCCTTTGAAGAGATAGTGCGTCACGATGTTGTCGTGGGGCACGTGACAGTCGTTGCAGGTGGCGTCGCGGCCGTGGCTCGAATGGCTCCAGGTGGCATAGAAGGGCGTCATGATGTGGCAGTTGACACAGGCTGCCGGGTCATCGCCCACGAGATACGTGTGCATGCGCAACAGATAGAAAAAGAGGCCGCCGAGTCCCACGATGACCCCACACAGGCAGATGAGGCTCACCTTCTGCGTGTAGCTCAGTGCGTCAATAAAGGACTTCCATTTTTCTTTCAGCATATCCCGGATTTTCAGTTAGGTTTGACAAATGTTCATCCATTTGCAAATTTATGAAAAAAACAAATACACATCCTCATTTATGAGGAAGAAAATCATCATAAATGAGGAGTGTTTAATATAAATTAACTTTGTCTGGACAATAATCCCCAGCAGCCCCCCAGCTCCAGCCTCACAAGGCTACTCTTTATACCCACCTTAACATTATAAAGCATTGACAGGCAGCGATATATTTGCATATATTGCTGATTTCCTGTATCTTTGTACATGTACAATCGAAATTTAGAGTCTCTTGGAGGAGAGTTTCGACTCGGTCGACGCGTTGCCGATTTATTCAACAAGATGGTAGAAAAACAAGGTGCGGTAATCAACCGGTACATTAAAGGTGGGTTCTATTAATTACCACCGAAACAAGATAATGAAATCATGGGTTACGTTTTGCCATCTTTCGGACTCTCTTCGGCTCAAATAGCAAGTTCGCTCAGTCGTTATGCCCGCATAACTCCTTTGCTCACTTGCCATTTGACCTCGAAGATAGTCTCGAAATCTGACAAAGCTAATTAATAGAACCCACCTAAACTCCATACGGACAAAATCGGGACATGCAGGGTTCTGCATAACAAAAGATGGGATATGGAAGAACTGACAGACAGCATCAGGAATACTCTGGCAAGACCTGCGCCGGGCATGAACATGTGTTATGTATCCAGGACACGGCCGAACTCTCATACAATCATATCCATGGACGTCTGTCGGATGATGCCCCCGACTTCGGCGATGGTACGATGTCATTGATGAGACAGTCGGTCTTCTGGCAATCCCTGTGTGGCATCACGGCGCTCCGGAGGCAGGAGAACTGTCGTGTGGCTGCCTGAAAGCGAGCGAATCATTTGCCATGGCTGTCCATTTTCGGAAACTATACCACCTGGAGGGGACTAATCCGAACTCTTGGGCAGGTCCAAGCCGATGGGGGAATATAGTTATCCCTTGCCGGGCGTAAAGAACGCAAGAACCGAACGACAGCCATAGAGGTGCGCTTCCTGCCCGTTTCCCTCCATGTCCCGGGCGAAGGAGCTGGCGGCAAGGAAAGGCTGGACATTTGTTGCGTACATGTCAACGAGCGTGCCGACTCTGTTCTGGCAGGCGAGAAACCGGTGGAGTGGCACTTGCTGGCCTCGCATGAACTCGTCAGCCTTGCCCAGACTGTGCAATGTATAGAATGGTATAAATGTCGATGGCTTATCGAAGACTAAAAGAAGCGTATAAAGAGTAGTCGGTAGGAGGGGGCACCATGCAGGGTGCATTGGTCTGTTGATGGGGGTGGTGGGGTGATAAGTTGTTAGCCGTTGTATGAGTTGTCTTCACTTAATTTATCCTTTACCGTCTTATTTTTATCCTTTCTCGCAGGCGTTTTATCCATTTAATTTGTACTTTTGTAATTGATAAGACTATCTACGAACCATTAATCAACAGACGGATGAAAAAAATCGTGATGCTCGTCCTCTTGGGCAGCATGGCCCTTGCCACGGCTTGGGCCGACAAAACAGTGAAAGCCGACGACCCGCAGGTGAGCTATACGGGGCGCGTGCAGAAGGCCGGCGACGGCAGCGTGCGCTACGACTGGGTGGGCACCTACTGGCAGACCGACTTCACCGGCGGGCGCATCGCCATCAACGTCTCGGAGAAGGGCGAGAGCTACCACAATGTGTATATCGACGGTCAGCTGGTGCGCAAGATCCACATCACGGGCAGCGAGCCCCACCGCGTGGTGCTGGCCGACCGTCTGGGCAAGGGCACCCACCGCCTGATGCTGCAGAAATGCACCGAGGGCGATTATGGCTGTGTCACCCTCCACAGCATCGAGGTGGCCGACGGCGCACGCCTGCAGGCCGTGCCTGCCCGTGAGCGCTTCATCGAGGTCTACGGCGACTCATACACCTGCGGCTACGGCACCGAGGGCATGAGTGCCGAGGAGCGTTTCCGCCTCGATACCGAGAACTGCAACCTGGCCTATGCCTGTATCATGGCACGCTATTTCAATGCCGACTACTCGCTGGTGGCCCACTCCGGACAGGGCATGGTGCGCAACTGGGGTGACACCGTGCAGGTGTCGAGGCAGAGCATGTCGACACGCTATACCCACGTCTTCGATGACGAGGCACCCTTAGATTACGACTTCGCCATGCGGCGCCCCGACATCGTCATCATCAATCTGGGCACCAACGACTACTCGCCCGGCAACATTCCCGACGTGGCACAGTATGTAGGAGCCTACACGAAGATGATTGCCACGCTCACCCGTCACTACGGCGAGGTGCCCATCCTCTGCATCACGCCCCATTCGGCCAACGCCTATCTGCGCGCCGCCATCGGCGAGCTGGGACGCGCCGTGGCAGCGATGAAGCATGTACACCTGGCGCAGCCCATGCCCGACATCGTGGTCTACGGCCGCGACCTCGGCTCCGACTGGCACCCCAACCACCAAGGCCAGGTCAAGATTGCCATGACGCTCATCCCGCAGGTGGCTGCCCTCACCGGGTGGTCGCTCACGCCGGGCAAGGGCCTGTAAGTCTGATGGCTTGAAGGCACTGCCTTCGCACATTCATTCATGATGCAAAACAGAAAGAAGATAACCCTCGCACTGGCCCTGTTGCTGGTCATCGCCGCCGCCGGCATCCTCGTGGTGCTGGCCGTGCGCAAGGGCGAGCAGCCGGTGCAGCCGCCCGTCACCCCACTGTTGAGCCGTGTCGACAGCCTGCCACGCACGGCCCCCAAGCGGCTGGTGAAGAAGGTGGTGCCCAAGAAGCTGCCCACGCCCGTGAGCCTCACCATCAGCGGTGTGCTGCGCGACACCGCAGGCCGTGCCATGCCCGGCGTGGTGGTGAGCGACAGCTATGCCTGTGTGCTCACCGATACGGCCGGACGCTATACGCTGCCGCGTCATGCCAAGGCCCGCTTTGTGTATTACACCGTGCCGGCCGACTGCGAGGTACCGGTGCGCTCGGCCACCGACCACACGGCCTGTTTCTACAAGCGTATCAACCGTCGCGACTCGGTCTACAACTTCACCCTCACGCGCCTGCCCCACGGCAAGGAGCTCAACTACCGCATGATTGTCATCGGCGACCCACAGGTGACCAACGCCTTCAGCCCTTACTACGAGGATGCCACCGACAACCCCATCAAGAAGAGCGACGTGGCCCGCTTCGCTGATGAGACGATGGCCGACATCCGCAAGACCATTGCCGCCCTGCCCAAGGGAACGCCCGTCTACGGCCTCTCCATGGGCGACGACGTGCAGTATTATGGCGGCTACAACGCCACCCTCGAACGGCAGATCCGTGAGGTGCTGGGGTCTTCAGAGATGCGCATCTTCTCGGTCATCGGCAACCACGACCAGGACGGCAAGGCGCTCTACCGGCAGAAATGGGAAGAGAACTGGGGACCTACCGACTACTCGTTCGACCGCGGCGACGTACACTATGTCTGCTTCAACAATGTGCAGTTCCACCACGGCGCCCGCTACTACTCGCCCGGCGAGCTCACCGACGCCCAGATGGAGTGGCTCAGTCAGGACCTGCGGCTGGCCGACAAGGCAAAGAAGGTGGTGCTGAGTTACCACATCCCCCTCACCTTCGGCAACAAGCCCGCCCAGGGGGCCAGGCCCCTGGGCATCGCCAGCGAGCAGGGACACTACAGCTCGTCGCGCCTGTCTGCGCTGCTCGACCTGCTCAAGCCGTTTGCCGGGGGCTACGAGCTATTCTGCGGTCACACCCATTTTGCCATCAACCACGAGATTGAGTTCCAGGGCCAGCATGTCATGGAGCACTGCCATGCCGCCGCCTGCGGCAATATCTGGCAGTCGAACATCAACATCTGCGGCACGCCCAACGGCTATTACGTCTATTCGTTCGACGGTACGCGCGTGAGCAACTGCTACTACAAAGGCACGCGGTGGGAGGCCAGCCGACAGATGACGCTCTTCAGGGCCGGCACCAACTTCAATGGCGAGAGCTATGCCGCCGACTGGAACATCGTAGAGGGACAGAGCGTGCTCGTGGCCAACGTCTTCAATGCCGACTCGCGCTGGCGCGTGGTGGCCGTGGAGGACGGTGTGGAACACGAGATGACGCGCATCAGCGGCAAGGGACAGGATGCCTTTGCCACGGGCTACCACCACCGCTACAGCGAGTCGGTGTCGTATGCCTTCATCAGCAAGCTCAACGGCTACCTCATCATGAACCACCTTTATTATTATAGGCCCAAGTCGCCCGCCTCGTTCATCATCGTGCGGGCCTACGACGCCTACGGCAACGTCTACACCACCACCACGTCGCGCGTGGAGGCCGAGCCGTTCTTCAACTATGCCCACTATTATCCGTTGTTCAAATCGTCGGATAAGTCGCCGAAGGCTGAGACGGTGAAGACACCTCCGCCGACCGACTCGGCGAAGAAAGCAGAGACCGTGGTGCCGATGAAGACCCCCTGACACCAATTCCTACGAACCCGATATGAAAACAAACAACCTGATCTACCACCGACTGCTGGCCTGCTGTCTCTTATGCGCCATGACGCTCGCCGCCAATGCCCAGGTGTCGCGCATGGGCAATGCCATGCGGCGCACCGACGATGCCTTCTTCCGCACTGCCGAGGCCCGGCGTGTGGGCGACGCCCTGCTGCTCTACCAGCGTGTGACGGGCGGATGGCCCAAGAACATCGACATGACCAAGCCGCTCACCGACGCCGAGCGGGCACAGCTGAAACAAGACAAGGAGCGGCGCGACGATTCGACCATCGACAATGGTGCCACCTCCACACAGTTGCAGTTTCTGGCCCGCCTCTATCGGCAGACGCATGCCGACCGCTACCGCTCGGCCTTCAGGCGCGGCGTGGAGTACCTGCTCAGCGGACAATACGACAATGGCGGGTGGCCGCAGTTCTGGCCCGACCCCCACGGCTATCAGGTACACATCACCTTCAACGACGATGCCATCAGCAACACGCTGGAGCTGCTCAACGACATCGCCACGGCCAAGGCACCCTTCGACGGCAACCTCACGGGGCCCCGGCTACGTGGCAAGGCTGCCTCGGCCTTTGCCAAGGGCATCGACTGCATCCTCAAGACACAGATCCGCGTCGACGGACAGCCCACCGTATGGTGCCAGCAGCACGACCGCGACACCTACCTTCCGGCATCGGCCCGCGCCTTCGAGCTGGTGTCGTATTGCTCGCAGGAGAGTGCGGGACTGCTGCGCCTGCTGATGTCGCTGCCTCAGCCCGACGCCCGGGTGAAGGCGGCCGTACACGGGGCCATGCAGTGGCTCGACGACCATAAGATCACGGGCTACCGATATATCCACCTGCGTAAGGACACCCTCGATCAGGTGACACGTCTGGAACCCGACTCCACGGCACCGGCCCTCTGGGCACGCTACTACGACATCGACCACGGTGAGCCCTTTGTCTGCGACCGCGACGGCATACCCCGCCGCCATCTGGCGGAGATCGGCACCGAGCGGCGCAACGGCTATGCCTGGTACAGCACCAAGCCGGCCGCGCTCTATAAGCTCTACGACAAGTGGGCGGCCCGCCACGACCCCATGGGCAAGCGACAGGTGACACTGCAGTCGGAGGGCGGCAACAAGCGTGGTCTCTTCGAGATGTTTCGCAAGGAACGGGTCGACCCGTCGCAGTTTGATGTCATCATCAGTCCCGACGACAACATACAGGATGCCATCAGCAAGGCACCTGAGCAGGGCACCAAGCCTTTCAAAATATTGTTGCTCAAGGGCACCTACCACCAGAAGGTGATCATCGACCGACCGAACATCGTGCTGGTGGGCGAAGACCGCGACAGCACCTCGGTGGTGTATGCCGAGGCAAGGAAGAACATGAAGGAGGAAATGTGGAACGGAAGGGTGGTGGGCCCGGGCGTCATCACCCTCATGGAGAATGCCGACGACTGTCTCATCAGCGGACTCACCGTCTACAACAACTATGGCACCACCGAGGAGCCGACCACCGAGCACCAGTTTGCCATCTACGGACGGGCCACGCGCACCATCGTCATCAACTGTAACGTCTACGCCGACGGCAACGATGCCCTGGCGCTGTGGGGCAAGGACGGCATGTACTATCATGCCGACCTCGACCTGCGCTGTCCGGGTGTCGACTTCCTGTGTCCGCGAGGCTGGTGCTATGCCACCCGCTGCCGGTTCATGGGCGACGGCCGGGCCATCATCTGGCACGACGGCCGGGGCGACAAGGCGCAGAAGCTGGTCATCACCAACTCTACCTTCGACGCCGCACGACCCACACCGCTGGGCCGCTACCACCACGACCACCAGTTCTATCTCGTCAACTGCTCGCTCTCGGCCAACATCCTCGACAGCAACATCGCCTACGCCTATACCGACAAGGTGCTCGACCCTTGTCCGTGGGGATTGCGCACCTATTACTGGGGTTGCACGCGCGAGGGCGGCCACAGCGGATGGCTGGCCAACAACCTCTCGCAGGCCGAGGGCTCGCCTGCCTTTCATGCCACCACCGCCAAGTGGACCTTCAACGGCAAATGGGATCCCGAGGCCCGCATCCGCGACCTTTGGAAAGCCTTGGCGTATGAGAAGCTGCCGGAGCCGAGGGCTCTGAAAAAGTAAGTGTTTTTTTCAGGTCGCTCCTAGCTGTGGAATGTAGGCTCACATAATTATCGGGGCAGTCAGCCCCCCGGTTGGTATAGTTTCCGAAAATGGACAGTCATGGCAATGATTCGGCCGCTTTCAGTGGGCCACACGACAGTTCTCCTGCCTCCGGAGCGCCGTGATGCCACGCAGGGATTGCCGTCGGGCTGTCATGCTTCGAGTCGAACCACGCTCTGCTTCGAGTCGAACCACGCTCTGCTTCGAGTCGAACCACAGTCTGCTTCGAGTCGAACCACGGTCTGCTTCGAGTCGAACCACGCTTCGGGAAGCATGCGCAGCATGTACGTCAGCAACGGTGCTATGTCATGAAACACATCGAACCGGCTTGCCGGAAGACCGAATTGCCTGAAGAACAGGATACATAGCCCGGTCACCCTTCACCGGGCCGTCAAGCCGTTGGCGGCTCCGTACAGGTGGGGTGAGGGGTATTAATAG